>CAMWZE010000271.1 GCA_947178685.1 uncultured Porphyromonadaceae bacterium | reverse complement strand
TTTATTCCCGGAAATCATATCTTGGACATCACATTCAAGGGAGTGGTATATTAAAGTCCCGACAGAGGATTCCGACAGAAAGTAACCGAAGATGGAGAAGTAACTTATTATCAGCTCACCCAACCTTATGAGAAATATATCCGACCGAATCTGAATATCTATTATAAACGCTTCCTCACAAAGACATCTTCGCTTACTGCCAATATAGTGGGTAACTATCGCCATACCAACTATCGCCAGAAAACCACGGATTCTTTCTCGGAAGACTTATCAAATCCCACTTACGAATATGACTACGGCACCAAGAGCAACCGTCAGGCGTATATCGGAGAGGTGAAATATCTCAACAACTTCAACCGTAAGTTCAATCTCAGCGTAGGAGCCAGAGTTGCATATTCATACACCGCCAACGAATATGAGGGCGACAATCCCTCGACCGACTATCTGCACGACACCGATCTATATGCCTATGCCGCTCTCAGCGGACGCTTCGGTAAGTTATTCTATCTTATTGGAATGGGGGCCAATGGAAGCATGATGAAGCAGAACGGCACAGAAAAGACAAAATGGACTCCACGTCCTCAACTGCAGCTGTCTTACACACAAAACGGTTGGAGATTCAATCTCAACGGGTCGCTCCTGCAGCAGTCGCCCTCCTTGGGAGAGATGGCCACCACCCGGATTCGTAATAATAAATTTGAGGCACGCGAAGGCAATCCCGACCTGAAAGACTGGTGGAGATCTCGCGTATCGCTGAGAATATCGAAGAGATTCGGTCCTGTCAGCCTTCAGAACACCCTCACTTACGCTCATTCACAAAATCCTGTGATGTCGTATGTAGTGCGTGAGGATGGAGAGGATGGGCCTCTGTTTGTGACATCCTATCTCAACCAAAAGAAATTTTCGACCCTTACAGAGAACTTCAATGTAGAATGTGGGTTACCCGGCAACCTTACGCTGTCGGGAGGCATCCGGTTCAGTTCATATCGTTCTGCGGGACCCTATTACTCTCGTAGTCTTGACAACTGGCAAGGGAACATAGCCTTAGACTGGGCATATGGCAACTGGAATGTAGGTATGAACTGGAACAGCAGAGAGCGCTCGCTTTCCGGAGAAACCATAAGTTTCCAAGGCTCGACCAACTCAGTTTATTTGCACTATGTGATAGCCAATCAATTTCGCATCGGGCTGCAGGGACAGTATCTTTTCCTAAAGAACGGTCCTGAATTCCGCGATAATCTGCAAAGTGCCTATATGACCAAGAAAGAAACTGTGATCGTGCCGGCACAAGGCAACATGATAATGATTACGGCAGCATGGAGTTTCTCGTCCGGAAAGAAGCGTAAGCAAGCCAACATCGACCTCAACAACGAAGACACCGAGTCCGGCGTATTCAAATAATCCTATTCTTCCTATGACCCTCGTCTTTCCCCACACCACACAATTATCCAATCCGAAAGTCACTCTTCGGATTAACGGAAAGAAGGCATCGTTTAAAATATGTCAGTAAGATAGATTTTTTAAGTCAGTAAGATAAATATCTAAAGTTAAGGACAGAAAGTCCGGATTCTTATAGCTCGTGCAGTATATAAGAATCCGGACTTTATCTTCCTCCATGAAGCTACTAATGCCCTCGATACCAAGAATGAGAGTTCCACAGTTGGTTTGATAAGTTCGTGCATATAGTGTATATGAAAGTTTTAAATCAATAATCCTCAGGAATATAGTGAAAGTATGAAAATAATTTTCTAATTTTGTATAGAATCTCAATTTATACACCAAAATTCTCCTGAATCGTGAAATTGACAAACCATATCTTCATTTGCATGTTGGTGTTAGCCGCTTGCTACATCTCCTCCTGCACACCTTCTTTGGAAAATAAGAAGATGGATGAGGCAGAGATGATGATCGAGACACATCCTGATTCATCCTTCTCTTTGTTAAAGACCATTGACAAGAATTCGCTTCGTTCAAAAGCGGACAAGGCCCGTTATGCACTTCTGATGTCTATGGCATTGGATAAGAATTATATCGATACCGCTACCTTCGATGTGCTACAACCTGCTATAGACTACTATACCCGAAAAGGTACTCCCGACCAAAAACTCAGAACGTACTACTATCAAGGACGTATATTCCAAAATCAGGGAGACCGAGACAAAGCAATGAATGCTTTTATCAGAGCTCTTGATGTGGCCCCTGAAAGTACGGATTCATTGGTATGGGCAAGGACTTTGGTAGCAGAGGCTCATACGTATTTTGAACTCTATGATATTAACAATTGTATATTGAATAATCTCAAAGCAGCGAACATCTATAAACTCAAAAATAAATATCAGCTTGAGTTTGACTGTCTTATAAGAGCTGCAGACGGTTGTATCCTAACGAAACAGAACCTACACACAGATAGTATCTTAGGGATTATATCCAAAGAGTTTGAATCTCTTAGTGAGTCAGATTATAAACGTCTACAAAATATCAAATTGAGATATGCTACTTTATTAGGTAACAAACAAAATATCAATGAGATTATTGAAAACAATTCCAATAAACTGATTTCTGATACAAACAGTCTACTTAATCTTGCAGATGCCTATCGAGAATTGGGAGATCTCAAGAAAGCTACTGACATGCTAAGCTATGTTGATAAGTGTGGGATAGCCTACGATACTCTTAAATATCAAGCGATAGCAGTCTATGTTCTAAGGGCAAAGGGGGATTATGAAAATGCTCTATCTACCTATTGGGAGTTTAGTAACAAAGTCGGTGCAAACAATGTACTTAAGTTTAATCAGAAAGTTCAATCTATTGATGAGAAACATCGTATAGAGCTTGAAGCACAGAAAGAGGCACAACATAAATCGCACATTATTTGGATATGTGTTAGTGGTATTATTTTTCTAATATTAAGCATTGTGATACTTCTGTTGCTCATACGGAGTCACAAGCATCAGAAATATATTGCTATTCAACAAGCAAAGACAACAGACTTGGAGAATAAACAACTGAGATCTGAAAAGGAATTAGCTATTCAACAGGCAAAGACCTCTGAATTAGAAAACGAGAAACTAAAATCTGAAAAGGAATTAGCTATTCAACAAGCGAGGAATTCAGAATTAGAGAATGAGCAACTGAAATCAGAAAAACAGTTAGCTATCCAACAGGCAAGGATTACCGATCTTGAGAATGAAAAGCTAAAATCTGAAAAGGAACGGCTATCTCTTGATAACCGCAATCTGCAACTCGAAAGAGATAAGAAAGCTCTTGAAGCAGAGAACCTCTCTCACAGAGTGGAGCAACTTGAGGATGAAAGCGAAACCCTCAAACATCTGATGGAGGAGAAGAAAGATCTTCCTGAAGAGGTGCGCGATACCTTAAAAACACGTATGGAGATGCTGAATGCTTTGTTGGCAGGATATATAACTGACAATGAACAACTGGAAAAGCCATACGATATTTGGGTAAAGGAACTTACTGACAATACAGAGGCTTTCATGAACTCAAACCGGTTAGCATTCCAAGCCTCCCATCCCAAATTCATAAAATATTTTGAAGATCATGATCTCACCGTTTCAGAGATAAACTATGTCTGTTTATATGGCATCGGCCTTAAAGGCAAGGAGGTCGGTAACTACATGAAAAAACGTAGTCATGTCAACACCAGCAGTGCCATCCGTAAAAAACTCGGTATTGACAAATATGAAACAAACATTGGCATCTATGTCAGGAAACGCCTAAAAGAACTATCCTAACTTATTCCATAGGAATACTATAG
>CAMWZE010000270.1 GCA_947178685.1 uncultured Porphyromonadaceae bacterium | reverse complement strand
GGTAAGGGGTACACGCAGATCTACACGTTCCGGATTTCCTGAGTTTAATGGCAAGCCGGTTCTTACAGCGTCGGACGGAAAGGTTACGTTGGATGAAATTTTCTTCAGTGGAGAGTTTCCCCTTCTCAAAGCGGCTTTATTAAGCCTCAATGCCAAGGCACCACAGCAAGAGGAAAAGAAGACACAAGGAGAAATTCCTATGCCCACACCTCTTGATCCACGTGCGGAACTTGAACAGGGTCTCACGGAAGATGGTGTTGACAGTCTGCCAGACTCCGGATTGTTGCGAAGGCCCGAAACAGCGGCCGTGGATGCCGGAATGGTTGCCGACAGTGTTTCGGCCGGGTTGATTTCTCATGATGAAGAGGAGATATCTGTGGATACGATACCCCTTATTCCGAGGGAATTTCATGTGGCACAGGCCTATCATCGAGCCCGCTTTTTTAAACAAGATATACAAGGGGTGGCCGACTCAATGATTTTTGTGGAAAAGGATTCGATGCTTTATATGTTCCGTAAGCCTATAGTGTGGAGTGGTGAGCGCCAGGTGACAGGCAACCGGATCGACGTTCATTTTAACGATTCTACAGCCGATTGGGCCCTTCTTCCGGAGTCCGGAATGTTGTCGGAACTTGTAGATGAGGATTTCTATAATCAGTTGGCCGGAAAGAAGCTCTTGGCTCGATTTGCCGACCAGACATTGAAAGATCTTGACGTGTCGGGCAATGTGGAGATGATATTCTTGCCTCAGGAGAGCGACTCCACATATAACCGTATGGTTGCAGCGGAAAGTTCTTATCTTACATTGGAGATGAAAGATAATAAAATAGACCGTCTGAAGATGTGGCCGGAGGTGAATGGCACAGTCACCCCTCTCTTCATGGTGAAGAAGTCACAGCAATATCTTCGCCAGTTCAGATGGTGGGGTAGTCTCCGACCGGAGAGAGAGAGAATAGGGGGACGTTGGCACTGGAATGATAATTTAGGAGAAGTGTCGGATGCGCTGGAGGCATATCTTACAGCACCGTCAGATTTCACCGAACCGAAGTCTTTCCCTGCTACACGTCCGGTTAACACCGGGATTGTATTTCCGGAGAATTTGTCGGCAATAAAGAGAGAGTCCTCCCTTGAGAATACAGAAGATGATGCGATAGAGAAAGAAGCTGAAGAGATTGAGGAAGCGGAGAAGAAATCTGAGGAAACTGAAGAGGCCGCTTCATCGGAATCCGCCGCTTCAGAATCTACTGCTACGTCAGAATCTACTGCCACGTCAGAATCGACTATAGTTTCCGGGAAATCGAATACTTCGGAGAGTTCGGAACATTCAGAATCTTCTGAGAAAACTGCTGAGGAGAACACAAAAAAGGAGGAGTTATGAGTGATATCATACGGCTTTTACCAGATTCTGTAGCAAATCAGATTGCTGCGGGAGAGGTGATTCAGCGTCCGTCATCGGTTGTGAAGGAACTTGTGGAGAATGCGGTCGATGCCGGAGCCACAGATATAAGAATTTATATCAAGGATGCCGGAAAGACTTTGATCCAAGTGGTTGACAACGGAAAAGGGATGAGTGAGACAGATGCGAGAATGGCCTTCGAACGTCATGCCACATCGAAGATACGTGAAGCCGGAGATCTGTTTTCTTTGCATACCATGGGATTCCGTGGTGAGGCCTTACCATCGATATGTGCTGTGGCACAAGTGGAGCTTAAGACGCGTACCCCGGAAAATTCCATAGGCACCTGTCTGATTATCAATGGTTCACAAGTGGAGAGTCAGGAGCCGGTAGTATGCGACAGCGGCACCAATATCATGGTGAAGAATCTTTTCTTCAATGTGCCGGCCCGCAGGAAGTTTCTCAAGAACGATCGTACGGAACTCTCAAACATTATGAGAGAATTCGAGCGATTGGCATTGGTAAACAACCATATCCGGATGTGTATTGACACGGGCACAAGACCTCTTGACCTGAGGGCCGGAACATTTAAGCAGCGCATCGCGGATATCTGGAAAAATAATCTGAACATGCACCTCATACCAATAGAGGTAGACACATCGCTTATAAAAATCAACGGTTACGTTTCACGCCCTGAATTTTCACGCAGAAGCAATCCGTTGCAGTATCTTATAGTAAATGGGAGAAATATGCGTCATCCATATTTTCATAAAGCTATAATGAACTGTTACGAACCATTGATTGCCACAGATACACAGCCGTGTTATTTCCTAAAGTTTGAGGTAGATCCCGGCAGTATAGATGTAAATATACATCCCACTAAAAGTGAGATAAAATTTGAATACGAGAAGGAGATATGGCCGATTCTGCAAGCATCTATCAAGGCAGCTTTGGGAAAATTCGGTGCAGTCCCCTCGATAGATTTCAACAGCGATGTATTGCCGGTTGATCCATTGCCAATGGGGGTGAGTCCGGAAAGGCCGACTCTTGACATTCCGGAAGACTATAATCCCTTTGCAGTGGAGAGTAAAGACAGGCATGAATCGATAAAAGGCTTCACTCCTGCGGAATTCAGAAGGAAAGATCCAATTACGCGCAATTGGGATTCCCTATATGCAGACTTCCTGGACAGTGGTAACGGATTCGGAGCTGCCACACCTGTTTCTACAGGCTCATTGACTTCGGATGAGGCAGAAATAGAAAGTGTAATTGAGTCTCTTCCTGATAAGGAATCCGTAGAAAAGGATCAGTCGCTTTTTCAAGATGAAGCAGTGGATGAACCGGGCACTTTCTGTGTGCAGTATGCTCTGAAATATATCATCACTACGTCAAGAGACGGCTTGTTGATAATAGATCAGCATCGGGCTCATGTAAAAATCCTTTTTGAGGAATTTATGCAGAAAATTTCTGAAGGGGAGAGAGTGAGCAGGACATTGATGTTTCCGGAAGAGATCATACTTGATCCGGAACATCAGGCTGTGCTTGAGGAGATAGAACCTGAGCTGGTGAAACTGGGATTCAAAATGGAATATGAAGATGAGGATCGTTGGAGAATTCTGGCTGTTCCTGCGATGCTTCCCACTCAGGAAGTGAGGGATATCATACTCAGAATGCTTGATTCTCTGGGGGAAGGTGGAGTTAATTACGGCAACGAAGGCAGACCGTTTGAGGAGATACCTAAAAGATTGGCCATGATTATGGCCAGGGGAGCGGCTATCCAGAGAGGGAAGCGATTGTCGGCTACAGAGATGGAGCATCTTATAGGTGAGTTATTTTCTCTGGCAGATCCTCTTTATACCCCCAATGGCAATATGATATATTGCCTTCTCGATACTTTTCGACTTGAATCAATGTTCCGATAGATAATTTTTGTGGTTTTGTTTAATCCCAAAACGGAGCATTAATAATCAATAATGGGTGTGTCAGAATACGTATTCTGACACACCCATTATTGATTTTCACCATCTTGCTTGTAACCTCCGATAGCCCGGCTATGGTTATTGCGTAGCAGGATGCGGATTATTTGTCAAGCTACGGCAATGAGTTCAATCTCAAAGATGAGGGTGGAACCTCCCGGAATTCCGGGTTGGTTAATCTTGCCATAGGCTTGCTCTGCGGGAATGTAAATTTCCCATTTGTCGCCAGGATGCATCTGCTGGAGTGCTATTATCCAGCCGGTGATCAGGTCACGCAAACGGAAAGCCGGAGCCACACCACCACGACTGCTATCGAAAGTCTTGCCGTTGATGGTTTTTCCGGTGTAGTGGGCGGTGATTACACTGTTGCGGTTCGGAGATGGTTTCTTTGAATCACCTTTCTTCAATAC
>CAMWZE010000269.1 GCA_947178685.1 uncultured Porphyromonadaceae bacterium | reverse complement strand
ATTCTACGGTGATCTCCGCCTCGGCTTTTCAGTCATAATGTCAGTACATTACTCCCTCAAATCCGATGCAGATCTCATCCGTAGAATTTCGTATCCATTATGACATTAATTATCCGCAGCTACTTAAAAAATAAACTCACACTAACAAGGTTCATAAAGCATGGCCACCGGGTTTACCATGCTTTATGCATCTGTTTATAACTCAACTCATATTTATGTCATTCATTAACGAAAACTTCCTTCTCTATAATGATACTGCCCGCCGTCTCTATCACGAGCATGCGGCGAAGCTTCCCATAATCGACTATCATTGCCATCTCTCACCGAAGGAGATAGCCGAAGACAAACAATTCTCGTCAATCACCGAGCTTTGGCTTGGCGGCGACCATTACAAATGGAGAGCAATGAGAGCAAATGGTGTGGATGAACGCTACATCACCGGTGACGCCGATCCTTGGGAGAAATTTCAGAAGTGGGCCGAGACACTCCCCTACACCATGCGTAATCCTCTCTACCACTGGACTCACCTTGAGCTTAAGACAGCTTTCGGCATCGACAAGGTATTGAACCCCGACACAGCCCGTGAGATCTACGACAGATGTAATGAGCTTCTGAAGCAACCGGAGTTCTCGGCCCGCGGACTGATGCTGAAATATAATGTGGAGACAGTATGCACCACCGATGATCCCATCGATTCACTCGAGTATCACCGTGCTCTCCGTGAAAGCGACTTCAAGGTGAAAGTGCTCCCCGCATGGCGTCCCGACAAGGCTATGGCCGTAGATAATTCCACTGCATATAACGCCTATATAGAACGTCTTGCCGAAGTGGCTGACATGGCGATAGAATCTTATCCTGACCTCATACTTGCCCTCCGTAAGCGTCACGACTTCTTCGCCACACAGGGCTGCTGTGTGGCCGACCACGGTGTTGCCGACTTCCCCTGGGCTGAGGCCTCAGAACAAGAAATCAGCAATCTGTTCCTGAAAGTGCGTTCCGGAGATAGTCTCAACGCCCTCGAAGTAAGAAAGCTCCAGACTGCTATTCTTCTTGAGCTTTGCCGTATGAATGCTGAGAAAGGCTGGGTACAGCAGTTCCATTTCGGAGCGCTCCGCAACGTCAACAGCCGTATGTTTGAGAAGCTCGGTCCCGACACCGGCTACGACACAATCGGCGACTACTCTTGTGCCACTGCGATTGCCCGTTTCCTTAATGCACTCGCAGTAGACGATAAATTAACGAAAACAATTCTCTACAACATCAATCCCTCCGACAACACATGGGTGGCAACAATGCTCGGCTGTTTCCAAGACGGTAAGATAGCCGGTAAGATTCAGATGGGCAGCGGCTGGTGGTTTAATGATCAGCTCTACGGCATGAAGGCGCAGATGGATGCCCTCTCCATGCAGGGACTGCTGAGCCGATTCGTGGGGATGCTCACCGACTCCCGCTCATTCCTCTCCTATCCGCGTCATGAATACTTCCGACGTCTGCTCTGCAATCTTTTGGGCGAAGATGTAGAGAAAGGTATGATACCTTCCGAGGAGATGCACCGCGTGGAGGAGATGGTGGAGGATATCTGCTATAATAATGTAAAAGCCTATTTCGGCTTCTGATATAAAAACACTCATTAAAGTAGTCCTATGGAAAAAACATGGAGATGGTTTGGTCCCAACGACCCCATCACCCTCGATATGCTTCGCCAGATCGGCGTTGAGGGTATTGTTACCTCCCTCCACCACATCCCCAATGGAGAGGTGTGGAGCCTTGAAGAGGTAAACAAAATGAAAGATTACATCGAAAGCCACGGTCTCAGATGGTCGGTAGTAGAGAGTCTTCCCGTGTCGGAAGAGATAAAGTATGCCGGACCCAACCGCGACCGGCTCATAAAGAATTATAAAGAGAGCCTGGTGAATCTTGGCAAGGCAGGCGTTAAGACTATCTGCTACAACTTCATGCCGGTGCTCGACTGGGCACGCACCGACCTTGAATACCCCAATCCCGACGGCACATCCAACCTCTATTTCAACCGTGCGGAATTCGCATATTTCGACATCAATATACTTAGACGCGAAGGTGCCCGCGACGATTATGATGAGGCAACCCTCAAACGTATGGAGGAGGAAGTGGCACCCAAAATGGATGCAGAGGCTGAGAAACGTCTTGTAGAGAATATCATTGTAAAGACTCAGGGATTCGTCAACGGCAATATCTCGGAGGAGGATCTTGATCCCGTAGGAAAGTTCCGTGCGCTTCTTGACCTTTACAAAGGTATAGATGCCGACAAGCTCCGTGAGAATATGGCTTATTTCCTCAATGCCATCATGCCGGAGTGTGATGAGTATGACATCAATATGTGTGTACATCCTGACGACCCACCGCTTCAGATTCTCGGTCTCCCACGCATCGTGACCTGTGACGAGGATATACAGAAATTCCTTGATGCCGTGCCCAATCCCCACAATGGACTCACATTCTGTGCCGGCTCCCTCAGCGGCGGTGCCCACAACGATGTGCCTGCCCTTGCCAAGAAATATGCCGGGCGCACTCACTTCGTTCATGCCCGCATCTGCAACGTGCTCCCCAACGGCGACTTCAAGGAATCTTCTCACTTCGATCCGCGCTTGATAGAGGTGGTGCGTACATTTGAGAAAGAGCGTCCGGGAGTGCCCATGCGTGTGGACCATGCGCCCCTGATGCTCGGCGATGAGAAGATGGGTTACAATGCCGGCTACTCCTTCCACGGCCGTATGCTTGCCCTCGGTATGGTGAGCGGCATCATGGCCACAGTGAACAGTGAAAAAGAATAAATCAACGTCAATTTTTGACACATATCTAAAATATGAACGAACTCTTTTCAGTAAAAGATAAAGTCGTGGTCATAACCGGAGGCACCGGTGTGCTCGGCTCCTGCATAAGTGAATATCTCGCATCGGAAGGTGCCAAAGTTGCCATCCTTGGCCGTCGCAAGGAGGAGGGAGAGAAGATTGTAGCCAATATCGTTGCAAAAGGTGGCGAGGCAAGTTTCTACGTCACCAACGTGCTTGATGCGGAGGTGCTTCAGCAGAATTGCGATGACATTCTCGCACGCTATGGGCGCATAGATGCGCTTCTGAATGCTGCCGGAGGCAATATGCCGGGTGCAACGATTGCTCCGGGCCATAATTTCTTCGAGATCGACGTAACAGCATTTGAAAAGGTGCTCAACGTAAACCTCACCGGCACCGTGCTCCCCACCCAGATATTCCTGAAACCTATGGTTGAGGCCGGCAAGGGCGCAGTGGTAAACTTCTCATCCATGGCAGCCTTTCGTCCGTTGACACGCGTCATGGGCTATGCCGCCGCCAAAGCAGGAATCAGCAACTTCACACAATTTCTGGCTAACGAGGTGGCATCGAAATTCTCATCAGAGATCCGTGTCAATGCCATAGCACCGGGCTTCTTCCTCACCAACCAGAACCGTGCCCTGCTGACCAATGAGGATGGTTCTTACACGGAGCGTGGAGCCGACGTAATCCGTCAGACTCCGTTCAAGCGTTTCGGTAAACCGGAAGAGCTTTGCGGCACAATCCAGTATCTTATCAGCGATGCCTCTGCATTCGTGACAGGTACGGTAGCCGTTGTCGACGGCGGCTTCAACGCCTTCGTACTCTAATCCATATCGCCATTTGCATAACATAATCAGAGAGGGTGATACAAGATGTTGATTCTTGTGTCACCCTCTCTGATTTCATAAGCGATAAGTAGCTGCGGATAATTAATGTCATAATGGATGCGAAATTCTACGGATGAGA
>CAMWZE010000268.1 GCA_947178685.1 uncultured Porphyromonadaceae bacterium | reverse complement strand
CCGCAGTATCCTAACGGTAAGTTTGGTGACTGTGTACCACGTGCCGGAAATATCGAGGGTGGCGGCGTGCTCGGTTGGACCTACAAGTGTAAGCCTGCCGGTGATATGGACTCAGCTATCGATGCCAACAACTATGTATATGTAATTCTTCAGCGTGGTGCAAAAGATTTCGAGCTCTTCTGTCAGGCCACCGGTTTCACCGATTGGTTGACAAATCCCGATTTCAATACAGCCGATGCGCGTGACCGTCACAAACAGGAGATCTACAAACGTATCGGTGAGTGGACTGCTGACAAGACCAAGTTTGAGGTAACTGAGATTTTAGGCAAGTATGGTGTGCCTGTCGGTCCGGTTCTCTCTACCAAGGAGATAATGTCTGATGAGTCGCTCTATGATGGCAACACTCTCGTGAAGATCAATCAGGGTGGTGAGATCGGTGAGTTCGTCACTGTCGGATGTCCGTTCACAATGTCTAACTTCCAGCCTACCTATGGCCCGTGTCCTACTCTCGGCGGCAACACCGATGAGATTCTTAAGAGCCTCGGTTACACCGATGAACAGATGGCTGAGTTTGCAAAGAACGGTATTACTAAACCACTTCCCGACGGAAAAATGTAATAACAGTGTAGTTTTTTGATAATTGATTCCTCCTCCGCAGTTTTGATGCGGAGGAGGATTATCAAAAATTCCACTTACATTTTTACCAATTAATTTTTTTACAATTATAAAAAACTATACTATGAACACTGATAATTCAACTGCCGCCACCAAGGATGCTCCGAAATTTCCGGAACAGGTGACCGGTATGTATATACTTGCCGAATCTCTCAAGCGTCTGGGCCTTATGAATGTCTATGGCCTTGTGGGTATCCCTGTCACGGAGGCAGCCTATGCCATGCAGAAGGTGGGAATGAATTTCTACGGCTTCCGTTTCGAGCAGCAGGCCGGTATGGCTGCGGCCACTTACGGCTATCTTACAAAAAAACCGGGTGTACTCCTCACTGTGTCTTCACTCGGCTTCCTCAACGGCCTTACCGCCACAACCAATGCTACGGTGAACTGCTACCCGATGATTCAGATCTCAGGAGCGAGCGATCCTACGATGGTGGATATGAACGTTGGAACATACGAACAGCTTGACCAGCTCAATACCGCCCGTCCACTTGTGAAAGCAGCGTTCCGTTGCTCATATGCAAAGGATATACCTTCAGCTGTGGCGCGTGCCTACAGAGCAGCGGTCAGCGGACGTCCCGGCGGCGTATATATCGATATGACTACTCCGGCCCTCGGTGAGGTGATGGATCGTGCCGAGGCTGAGAAACTATTCTATACTCCTGTGGATCTGGCTTCGCCTGTGGCTCCTAATCAGGCAAGTGTCGACAAGGCTGTGGAACTTCTTCTTTCAGCCAAACGTCCGGCAATCCTTCTTGGTAAAGGTGCCGCATACGCTCAGGTAGACGATAAGATCAAGACTCTTGTCGAGACCTATAAGATACCTTATCTTGCAATGTCAATGGCCAAGGGCCTTATGCCCGACAATGGTGAATACAGTGCCCTCAGTTGCCGTTCCGACATTATGGAGAAAGCTGATGTTGTGATGGTTATCGGTGCGAGAATCAACTGGATGCTCTCATTCGGTAAGGGTAAATGGAATCCGGAAGGTAAGTTTATCCAGCTTGATGTGGAACCTCAGGAGATCGACCGCAATGTTCCAATCGCCGCTCCGGTTGTAGGCGATATGGGCGAGAGCCTTGATATGATCCTTGCAGCCATGAAGGGCAAGACTATGCAGGCCGATCCACAGTGGCTCGCTTCGCTTCAGGCCGAGACCAAGGCAAAGAATGCCAAGTTTGCCGAACGTCTTGAGAAAGCCAAGGCCGACAAGCCTATGACTCACTGGAGTGCGTTGGCAGCCATCAAACCGGTGCTTGCTGAGAATCCGGATGTGATCCTCGTAAATGAGGGAGCCAATACACTTGACGATACCCGTGACACAATCGATATGGTTACACCACGTCATCGTGTAGACTGTGCTACATGGTCAATCATGGGTATGGGTATGGGTTCATGCGTCGGCGCAGCCACTTCAGTTCCTGAAGGGAAGAGCGTTGTAGCCATCGAGGGTGACTCCGCATTCGGCTTCTCCGGTATGGATTTCGCCACTATCTGCCGTTACAAACTTCCGGTTACAGTAGTGATATTCAACAATGGCGGTATCTACAACGGAATCGGTGTAAATCCCTCAGGCGGCGACGCACCGGCTCCGACCACACTCGACATCAATGCCAAGTATAACCTGATCGGTGAGGCATTCGGCGCCAAGAATTATCGTGTAGACAATATGGAGGATCTGGCTGCCGCTCTTAAAGAGGCTATTGCATCGAAAGCTCCTTGTCTGATCGATGTGCAGCTTGCGGCAGACTCCGGTAAGGAATCAGGCCATATTGGCTATCTGAATCCGGCTCCGCTTATCGACTATACTGTATAACAGCAGTGTAGACTGTTTATAGAAATTACTAATTACGGGCAAGAGAGGTTGAAGTCCTTTCAATCTCCCTTGCCCTTTCTTTATCTTAATTATCTTAATTATTAAAAAGTTTCTACTATGGATATATCGCACGTAATTCTATACGCCATTGTGCCGATCATAGTGGTGATGCTTGCAGGCTTCATTGCCGGCAAGAAAGGGGCTTTTTCAGGCGACGATGCCAAGAAATTCAATAAGGTAGTGCTTGATTTCGCATTGCCGGCCGCCCTGTTCGTTTCAATTGTGCAAGCCTCGCGTGAGGATCTTGTGAAAGACATCAAGCTGACAATAGTGTCAACCATAGGTATCATGGCCTGTTTCATGATAGTCTATTTTGTCTTTAAGTATTGTTTTAAGAAGAACACCGGTGCCGATGCCGCCGTGTCGGCCCTTATCAGTGGCTCTCCTACAATCGGATTCCTCGGTTTTGCGGTGTTGGAGCCTATTTTCGGTACATCTCCCGCAGTGGCTCTTGTAGTTGCAATCGTAGGTATCGTTGTTAATGCCATCGGTATCCCTGTCGGACTTTCGCTGATGAACGCCTCGCTTGAGAAGCAGCAGCCCGGTTCCACCAAAAAGGAGAGTGCCTGGAAACCTGTGCTTCATGCCCTTGAGCAACCTGTGGCATGGGCTCCTATCTTGGCAGTAATCTGGGTAATAGCCGGAATTCCTTGGCCCAAGGAATTAAGTCCGTCGTTCGATCTTATCGCTAAGGCGAATGCATCAATGGCTGTGTTCTCAGCCGGTATCACACTTTCAGCCATCAAGATTCAGATCAACTGGCAGGCAGTGCTTGGTTCTATCATGAAGATGATCATGATGCCTGCAGTGGTATTGATTCTCGGTCTTGTTTTCAAGATGGATCCGTTGAACCTTAAGATGCTTGTTGTGGCCGCTGCTTTGCCACCGGCCTTCTCCGGAATCATTATCGCCGACGAATACAACACTTATGTAGCCACCGGTACTTCCTCACTTACTTTGTCAGTGATCCTCTTTATCGGATTCTGTCCTCTTTGGATCTGGCTCACCGACATGGCGTTGACTCACTTCTAAATCCAAGTAATTATCGAAATATGAAAAAAGACGACTCCAAACGGAGCCGTCTTTTTTGTATTGAAGGTCATCTGACATACCAGTTCTCCTGAATTGTGATTGTCGGGTGTAGGTTCAAATCTCAATGATAACGTTTCCTCATGCAATGATCCAGTCTTCAATGGTGCTTGTTTTGGAAGAGAAACTTACACCTATCAGGAATAGCTTTCTATGGT
>CAMWZE010000267.1 GCA_947178685.1 uncultured Porphyromonadaceae bacterium | reverse complement strand
TGCCATCACGGTAAGGTTATGGTCTTCCTTATAGGTATCCTTATATGTGGCATACGCATTCACCGAGTAGTAATTGCGGGTGCCTACACTCTCGGAGAGGGCATTAAGGCCTGCGCCAGAAGAGTAGCTGCCGAGAGGTCCGTCGGGATACTCACGGTAATACATGTTGTTGGTGCGGTTGGTGTTGCGGGTCTGGAAGAAGCGATAGGTGAAGTCGGCCACTACCGAGAGCTGCTGGATAGGATTGATTGTCAGTCGCGTGGTGTTTGAGAAGTCGGTCTTACGCTGGATGTTGCGGTGAGAGCCTTCCCCAAGCAGAATATGGCGGCCGTTAGCAATCTTATAGTTTGTATAGGGGGTGGAATATAGCCATGATCCGTCGGGGTTTTTCATCGGGAACATAGCCAGACCGTGACGTGCTGAATAGGCGAAAGTATCCTCGATCGATCCATTGCCTTGATATTCGTAGGTCGACCCGTAGAAAGAGGTGTTATTGGAGAGGTCTGCCCACTTGTTGATTGCGAAATCGATTTTTGAACGCAGGTTGTAGCGTTTGAATTCGTCCGGATTCTCACGCACTACACCTTCACGGTAGTCAAGACCACCGGAGAGAAAATATCTGAATTTCTCTTTGCCACCGGAGAAGGATACATTATGCTGCTGCACCGGGTGGGTGTCGCGATAGAGCATATGATACCAGTCATAGTTGCCATAATAATACCACTGCTCTTTGCCGTTACGGTTTTCCTGCACCACCCAGGGACGGTCGGGATGCTCAGTCTTATCGTTGACACGTGCAAGAAGTTGCTGCATGTCATAGTCGGAATATTTCAGGTAATCCGTGTTGTTGGTGGCCTGCCAGAACTTGTTGACGTAAACAGCCGACCAGTAACCTTGTGTGATGAAGTCGGTGGAGGTAGTAGGAGATTCCCAACCCATACGGCCATTGTAGCGTACTGTGGATTTTCCCTCTTTGCTCTGTCCCGATTTAGTGGTCACCAAGATCACACCGAAGGCTGCACGGGCACCATACACTGCGGCTGCCGAAGCATCTTTGATTACGGAGATCGACTCCACATCATTGGGGTTGACAGAGTCGAGCTCACCGATTGAACCGTCTATAAGGATCAGAGGTCCTGCAGAGTTGATAGACTCCTGACCACGGATATTGATTGTGGCGCTCTGTCCCGGCACGCCGGAAGAGGTCGTGACGTTCAGACCTGCCACTGATCCCTGGAGCATATTACTCATCGACGCTGTCGGGCGTCCTTCGAGCTTCTCACCGTCAAGACTGGCCACGGCGCCGGTGAGGTTTACTTTCTTTTGTGTGCCATAACCGATCACAACGGTTTCGTTAAGCATCACTGAGTTTTCTTTCATCACCACGTCCACTTTGGTCTGGCCCGGAGCAACGGTGACGTTAGCTGTATCATATCCCACATAGGTGAATATGAGCTCGGTTGATTCCGACGGTATCTTTATGGTAAACATACCGTCGATGTCGGTCACACAGCCCAACTGGGTGCCTTTGACCATTACTGAAACTCCGATCAGAGGTTCGTTGGATGTGTCGACAACAAGACCGGACACAGTTCTTTCCTGGGCCGCGAGCCCTAAGGCACACGCTAACACCATGAAGAGTGTGAGAATTAAAGTTCTTGATCGTTTCATACGAAGGTTTTAGATGGTTAGTATCGCTTATGTTAGTAGGTTAACCCTGAATCCGGTCGGCTGCCTTGTCGCGGGAAGCCGACCGGTGTAACACTATGGGTTTATTTGAATTTGTAGTTTTCGAGCGTAAATGCTTTCGGACGGGCCATATTCTCTGTCCACACATTTCCGAATTCATCCTTTACTGTTATGATTACATCTGTATCCGCATCCGGGGCTGTAGCCTTGAAGAAGTGAGGATAGTTCTGTGTGATGAAGTTTGGCGTGGATGTGATGCCGGCTTCGTTGAATCGCTTCACGGCCATTGCCTTGATATGGAGAGGGTCATAGGCGAGCTGCTGGGTGACAGGCAGGTTAGTGCCGTCTTGAGTCGTTACGGTCACTGTCCATGACGGATTATAGTTCCAGATGTTGATGAGAATCTCATTGCTCTCCTTGTCGGGATAAGCAGTGATGTAGCGCTGGAATGAGTTGCGGGCTGTTGTGGCTGATGCCGACAGGTTGGGCACATCGTCAAATGAGAAGCTTACGTTGTTGGGGTCGTAGCTGCGGAACTGAGCCTCTGTGCTCATTCCGGTGCCTTTGTAGATATAGCTGAAATCTGTTCCGGCGATATTCCAGATAGCAAAACCTGCAGGAGTGCCGTCGGGTGCCATGAGGTAACCCGGAGAGAGATAGCCAGACCACCACCAGTCGCCACAAATGGCAGCCACGTTATGCTCATAAATCGGAGCACCGTTGGTGACGCTGTGTGACGGTGTCACATTATAGTTCTTGTGAGTATGGCCTGTGACGAAATGCACTTTATAGCCGTCGATGATCGACATCAGTTCGGAGGCATTCTCAATTGAGGGGGCAAACTGGGTTGCTCCGTTGGGTTTGAACATCGGAGCATGCATTGCAATTACAACAGGTGTGGTTTTATCCACATAGCTCAAATCCTTGGCAAGCCAGGTAAGCTGCTCAGATACCAGACGTTCAACGTAAAGGCGGCTCTCGGTGCCATCATAGGTGGAGCAATCGATATCGTCGAGAATAACGTAGTGCACCTTTCCGATATTGAATGAATAGTAGTTGGGGGCTACTTTAGTGCGGAACGTTAATTTCGCGTCCTTGTTATTGAGCGCCAGATAGTCGTTGTCGTGGTTGCCGATAGTGTGGAAAATCTGGAGGCCGTTCACCTTCTTGTTGATGAGGTCGATATATTCGGTAAATCCGAACTGTTTGCTATACCAGTAGATGTCCCAAGTCATATCACCGAGTGTGATGCCATACATTTTTTCGCCGGAATGGGCTGAGCGATAGGCGTTGACATCAGCAACAAGCTCATCAAACTGATTCAGGTCGCCGGTGCGGTTGGCAAGGTGCATATCGCCGAGGAAGAGCACCTTATGATTTTCCTGACCGGAAACGGGAGTAATCGTGAAGTCGATGCGCTCGGGAACAGCCTCAGGCATTTTTGTCTGTTCGAAAATGCGAGGGAATACACCATTGGCAACCGCTTCATATCCGGAGGGCAATGTGATGAACACGTAGCCGAGTTGCTTCGTAGATTTGAGCTGGTATACACCATCTGAATCGGTAGTGACGATCTCAGCACCATCTGAAACGATTACATCCTTTACTCCGGTGCCGTCGGGAGTGGATATGACGCCGAATACTGTAGAGCCGTTCTCAGAATCAATTATTCTGTCCACAACACGGATAGATGTGAGACCGAATGATTTCCTTCGTGTACCCCTTTTTATGTGCACACGATATGTGCCCTCGGAGAGAGTGGAAGGAAATGCAACTTTGAAACTGTTCTCGTCGCTCGCGGTGATAGGTGTCTCGTAGGAGATACCACTCGTGCTCTCAAGCATCATCATGTCTGATGTCAGAGCGGCTTTTCCGGGAGTGGCGTTAAAGAGATAGTCCGCGTTGCGTGCTGCAACGATAGAGGAAGGCAACTGGAATTCCACATCAAAACCTCCGTTGCCTGACTCAGTCGGGTCATCGCTATTCTTGCATCCCGTATAGATGACCGGTAGCATTACTGCCAGCCAAACTAATAAAAAATACTTAATGCGAGTCATTGATAAAATAGATTATTAGATTAGTTGTTATTTTGATTTCAAGAAGAACTGAATTATTTGAG
>CAMWZE010000266.1 GCA_947178685.1 uncultured Porphyromonadaceae bacterium | reverse complement strand
AGTCAACACGGACTGCCTTTGTTCGTCAAAGGAATCGCATCATTTCACTTTTTTACCTTACACTATTACCTGATTATCTGATTTTACAGGCGGCTTTTTTTGTATTACAAGAAAAAAGATTAATTTTGCATCCGAAGACCAAACTAACCCGACATATCATGAGAAAAAAGAGATTAGCTGTTTTTGCCTCCGGCAACGGCTCAAATGCGGAAAACATTATCCGATATTTTCAGGCTGACGATCGTAACGCTGAAGTTGCACTCGTGGTCTGCAACAAGCCGGATGCGAAAGTGCTCGAAAGAGCCGAAAAACTCGGTGTGCCCGCAATTGTGGTGCCACGCCGTGACTTCAATAATGAAGACTTTATGACGGGACTTCTCCGCGACAACGGAATCGACTTCATAGTCCTGGCCGGATTCCTATTGATGATACCCGATTTTCTCATAAAACTATACCCGGAAAAAATTGTCAATATACATCCCTCTCTTCTCCCTAAATATGGCGGGAAAGGTATGTATGGGAGCCATGTGCATGAAGCTGTGGTAGCCGCCGGCGAAAAGGAATCGGGCATAACCATACATATGGTGGACGAAAATTGCGATGGCGGTCGCATCATTTTCCAGACCACTGTCTCCGTGACACCGGAAGATACTCCAGATGATGTGGCCACTAAGGTACATGCTCTCGAATATGAGCACTTCCCTCGTGTGATTGAAAAAACTCTCGATTCTATCTGATACACTTGGTCTCTCAAGAATCCTTATTCTCGTGGATTCCTATTCACACAGACCCGATTTATCACCCCTTATTCAAATTTATCTTACCATAAACCTCAACCCAACATAACATAACCATTAAACTATAAACCATCCCCATGGATCAGCTTCTTCCGTTTGCGTTCATGTGTCTCACATCATTCTTCACCCTCACCAACCCTCTCGGGACGATGCCGGTGTTTCTTTCAATGACGAAAGGGCTTGATGACGCTCAGCGGGCACATATTGTAAAACGCGCTACAATAATCTCTTTCATAATTCTTATCCTCTTCACAATCGGAGGACAGATTCTCTTCACTCTGTTCGGTATCTCTGCCAACGGTTTCAAAATTGCAGCCGGTTTTATAATTCTGAAAATCGGCTTCGATATGCTTCAGGCTAAATATTCCAATACAAAACTCAGTGATGAGGAGATGAAAGTGTATGCCGACGACATCTCAATCACCCCTCTCTCTATACCGATGCTTTGCGGCCCCGGTGCGATTGCAAATGGCATAGTGCTGATGGAAAATTCCGACAGTTGGGCTATGAAGGGCGTTCTGCTTGGAAGTATCGCTTTGATATATATACTTACATATGTAATTCTCCGTTTCTCTACAAAGCTTGTACCCTTAATCGGTGAAACAGGCAACAATGTGATGATGCGCCTTATGGGACTCATCCTTATGGTGATTGCCGTAGAATGTTTCATCGGTGGCCTCAAACCCGTATTTATCGACATCATCAAGGCCGGAAACGGAATCTGTTGATTATTCACAATCTAACATTAATATTTATGAGATTACTCTCTTTTTCAGCTCTTGCAGCGTGCGCACTCCTTGTTGCGTCCTGCTCCGGCAACAAAGATAAAGCCGACGATGCTACTGTCTTTGTGCCTATCGATTACACACTCACTGTCACCAACATCGAGAACGCCGATAGCTCGTATGCGTATCTTTATGACTATGACGCGCTCACCTCTACACGCACTCCCAACGCTGACGCGCTCATCGATAGCGCTCTCGTGGCAAGCAATCAGGTTGTGTTCAACGTCAAAGGTTCCTCAGCACCTGTCGCCATCCTTTATTTCGGCAACGATCGCCGCATTATCTTCCCTGAAGCCGGCGAAAACACTTTCAACGTAGCCGACAAGGTTGGCTCCGGTGAGCTGGCTAAGAAATATCAGGCTTACAGTGACACACTAAACGCTGTATACTCCGGCTTCGAGAAAGCCCCTGAACGTGGCACCCCGGAATATGATCACTTCGTAGATTCTATCCAGAATCTCTCGCAGAAGATCACCGATGACGCTATGGAGAGCAACCTGAACAACGCATTCGGTTTCTTCATCGCAACCTCTGTAATAGGTCAAGACAATGAAATCGTTGACTCAATCGTGGCTAAGGCTCCCTATCTCGCCAATTCCAAACGTGTGCAGAAAGCCATCGAGGCTAACGAGAGGTTGAAAGCAACTTCCGTAGGGCAACCTTACACCGACTTCACCATCGAGAGCCCGGCAAACGGCAAGACTGTAAAGCTAAGCGACTTTGTAAAACCCGACAGATATACACTCGTCGACTTCTGGGCGAGCTGGTGTGGTCCTTGCAAGCGTGCAATCAAGGGGCTGAAAGAGAACTATGCTGACCTCAATGCAAAAGGTCTTGACATCGTTGGTGTGGCTGTTTGGGAGGATCCTGCCGACACAGAAAAGTGGCTCAAAGAGAACCCACTCCCCTGGCAGATTATTCTTGATGCACAGAAAGTTCCCACCGACCTTTATGCCGTATCGGGTATCCCTACACTTGTGCTGATTGGCCCCGATGGAAAGATCATCGCCCGCAGCTACAGCGACGAGGAGATTCTCGCAGCGTTCAACGCAGCAATAACTCCCGCCGAGTAATATCAATCACCTCATAGAAGCGTTATCTCGCTTCTACGCATAGGGCAGTATGTCAGTATATCGCCAGATGCTCTCACACATACAAATCCGCTGTCTCAGATTAACAGACAGCGGATTTCGTTTATAGGTTGTTTAACTTCTTACTCAAGAAATTTATCAAACATTTTTATTTTCCATAATTAGTATTTATCTTTGTACGGTTAAGGTGTAAACCATCATTTATTTAATTTCTAATCACTCATTTAATTGAATCATGGCACGAATCATTCTCACACTCATCATGCTTCTTCCCTATTTCACAGGGATTGCACAAGCTCAAGACTCCTCTTACCCTGCCAATTATGCAAAGGCACCGCGCTTCAAAGCCCTTCTTGTATACTCCGACCAGGCTGAACCGGCTCATGTCGAGTTCGCTCGTGATGCGATCGAGTTTTTTCATCGTCTTACCTATGGCGAGGGTTGGATCATGGATGTGGATACATCTTTCGAAAAATATGACTATGACCGGCTTAAGGAGTACAATACCCTCATAGTGATCAACACTACTCCTGCTCCCGGGAAGCAACGCGAAGCTTTTGAAAAATATATGGAGAATGGTGGCGGTTGGATCGGTTTTCATGCCGCCGGTTATAACGATGCCTCCACTGCCTGGCCCTGGTTTAACACCTTCCTCGGATGCGGGCAATTCTATTGCAACAACTGGCCTCCTCAGCCGGTGCTCCTTGATATTGATAACTCCGACACCCCGGTAACCCGTAACCTCCCCGGCTCATTTGTAGCTCCGGAAAGTGAATGGTATCAGTTCAATCCCTCTCCTCGTCAAAATCCGGATGTAGAGATACTCCTCTCGATCTCTCCGAAGAATTATCCATTAGGAATCAAGGATGTGGTAAATCACGGCGATTTCCCGGTGGTGTGGCGTAACAAGAACTACCGCATGGTCTACCTCAACTACGGACATGGCGATCGCGAATTTACAGATGCCACTCAAAATCTGCTTACCCTTAACGCCTTCCGTTATGTAGTAAGTCTCTCTCCCACCGGCGACCCCTTCAAAAAATAATCCCATCCACATTTCATACATTAATTCTCCCATATTTCATACAATTCAAAATTTATTCATATCTTTGTGAATTAATTAATCTTCTCTCACTTTAAGAT
>CAMWZE010000265.1 GCA_947178685.1 uncultured Porphyromonadaceae bacterium | reverse complement strand
CTACAGCGCGAGGATAGGATGTCACGTAGATAGGCTCTGATTTGACCGACCATACGTCGGAGAAGAGATGACAATCTACGTGCATGTTGGAGAATGTCACGTCGGTGACTGTACCCTCATCGCGGTTCTGAATCCCTATGCCACGGTTGCTGTCGCGTATAATGCAGTTGTCAAACACGACGTGGTAGATGCTGTCCATATTCTCCGATCCGATTTTTACGGCACAAGACCGTGAGGTCATTATGCAGTTGCTAACGGTGATGTCATGGCATGAGCCATACTGTTCATATTCCCGACGGTTCTTGAGGCATATGCAGTCATCCCCGCTCTCGATGAAACAGTTGGCGATACGCACCTTCTTGGAGTGGTCGATGTCGATGCCATCACCGTTGCGGATTTTCAGATTGTTGAGCAGAGAGATGTCGGATATGGCTGCGTCATAACAGCCCACGAGATGTACTGTCCAGTAGGCGCTGTTGCGGATGGTCACGTCGGAGATGTTGATCTTCTCACCGTTGATGATAGTGAGCACATGTGGCCTCGGATCGAAGTCGGTCACCGGTTTCAGTTCGTAGGAATCATCAAGTTCAGCTCCCATGAAGGCTACACCGTTGCCGTCGATAGTGCCGGTGCCGGTAATCGACATGTTTTTCACATCTCTGGCGTAGATCCACATCATTCCCTCCCCGCGGTTATCACCAAACGCACTTTCGGTATATATGCTTTCGTCGGGCGATGCTATAAGTTGTGAATTGGGTTCCAGATGGAGATTGACGAACGATTTCAGCTCGAACGGCCCGGTCATAAACCATTCACCGGCGGGCACTATAACGGTGCCTCCTCCCGCCTCGTTGCATTTGTCGATTGCTTTTTGTATTGCTGTGGCATTGTCGGTGGGAACGCCGGGTTTAGCTCCGAAGTCAATGATATTGTATGTATGGTTCGTGTGGTGGCCCGAGCATGCTCCCAAAAGAAGCAGCAGGGGAAGATAGAAGAGGGGTTTCATGGGTTATGGTAAGGTTTTTTGATAATGGTATTATTTCAAATTGAAGCGGAGTGTGCCACCGTTCATTATGTCGTCGTGGGTGATGCGGAAATCGTTGAGGAGACGTCCGTTAAGGGTTATGCTATCCACATCATATCTGTCGTAAGAAGCTCCGGGAGCTTCGATGACAAACTTCTTTCCATTTTCAAGATTTATAACGGCATATTCGTAAGCCGGGACGCCGAGGACATATTCCGGCGATCCGGGACACACGGGATAGAAACCCAATCCCGCAAAGAGATACCAGGCCGACATTTGTCCGGCATCATCGTTGCCTGAGAGACCACCGGGTGCATTAAGATACTCCGTATCCATGATATGGCGCACATATTTAGCGGTCATCTCCGGTCGGCCGACATATGGAAATAGCCAAGCCACCTGATGACAAGGCTCATTGCCATGCCAGTAACGTTGCTGAGTAAACATGGAATCAAGTTTCTCGGCATATTTACGCTCTCCGCCCAGATGTTCTATAAGTCCATTCTGATCGTGAGGCACATACCAGGTATAATGGCATGGCGCACCCTCGGTGATATGTTTGGAGAAGGTAAAGGGATCGGTTGGTATGAACCTGCCGTCGGCATGCCGGGGTGTGGCATATCCTGTGGCGGGATCGATTACGTTGCGCCAGTTGCCGGAACGCTGCATGAGCATCTCGTAATCTTCGGTCTTGCCAAGTGTCTTAGCTACCTGAGCCAAAGCGAAGTCGTCGAAAGCATATTCGAGCGTACGCGACACTTGCTCCCGCTTATGAAAAGCATCGGGCACACTGTCTTCCACCGGTATATATCCATATTTCAGATATGAATCGAGCGCACGCCGGCCCATGCCGTCACGATATTCCTCAACGGATTCAGGCGATTCGAAAGCATTGCGCCGCATGGCTTCATAGGCTTTCTCGATGTCGAAGCCCTTCACACCCTTCACGTGAGCGTCGGCAATGGCGGCTATGCAGTGGTCGCCTATCATTGCGGCGGTGTAGCTGTTCCAGCATGGGAAAATCGGTAGCCATCCACCCTGTTCATATTTAAGCACGAGCGACTGCATCATGTCGCCGCTTTGTGTAGGAGAAATTATGTTGAGGAGGGGGTGCAGGGCACGGTAAGTGTCCCACATGCTGAAGTCTTCATAGTAAGAATGTCCGGCAGGCATCTTCATTACCGGAGAGCCTTGGGAGAATGCGGGATAGGAGCCGTCGACATCCTCGATGGCGTGAGGGAGGAATGAGGAGCGGTAGAGGGCGCTGTAGAACTTCACTTTCTCATCGTCGTCGGGTGCCTCGATCTCAATTTTAGAGAGATGGCGTTCCCATGTATCCTTTAGGTCGTTACGCACTTTCTCATAATTGAAGGATGGGATCTCCACCTTCAGATTGGCCAAAGCACCCTCAATCCCTGTGAATGAAGAGGCTGCTTTCACAACGACAGTTTCATCCCTCTCCACATCAAACGATATATATCCTCCAATTCCTGTGGCATTTGATATCCGGTCTTCCCCGGCGTATACACTGTCTCCCCGGAAAGTGCCGTATCCGTTCACTTTGAGTGATTCGGGCCATTCCACTACGAAATAACCGGCGAATCCGGCGGGCTGTCCCCAGCCTTGATATATACGGTGAACCGGATTATAACCTCTGATCTGGCGAGCCTTCATGTCGATTTCAATATATCCCTGGCCCTCATCACTGTTAGGATTCACCACCAGGTGTCCTATTCCGTTCCGGTCATAGTTGAATCGGAAGATGGCGCCTCGGGAGGTTGCTGTCATAGCAGCCGAGATATTATCGTCGGGGAGTGTGACGCTATATTCATACGGCGACACCTCCTCTTCAGAATGGTCGAAGCGTGATGCACGCAGCTCGGGAGTAGTGCGCAGTTTTCCGAAGAGGGGCATGAGGGTCATGGAGCCGTAGTCTTGAGTGCAACCTCCGGTGATCCAATGAGAGTTGCGGAAGCCTTGCAACAGGGAGTCGGCATAATAATATGGAGCGGAGCATTTCTGTTCGGAAGGTCTTGTCTGAGGAGTCCAGAAATTCATGCCGTGAGGAACGAGCACAGCGGGTATTGTCTGACCCATCTCTTCGGTGCCCTTGCCGAATTTTCCGGCACCTTTGGTGACACTGTTGGCCGTGCCGATATACGGATTGACAAATTCAGTTTTCGACACCACATCTTTCCCCACGGAACATCCGGTTAAGGTCAGTGCTGTCAATGTGGCTATAGTCAATGAATTCAGTTGTTTCATGGTCTGAGTAGGTTAGTGAGTTGGGATAGGGATGGATGGTCTTCGGGACCGAAAGAGGCGATTATTATCCCTTGGGCGTCGGCTATGTATATGCGCGGAATGCCCGTGGATGCGAACAGGTCATATACATATCGGTCAGACTGAGGGGAATATGGGAGTGTGAACCCATTTTCTCTCCAGTAATTCTTCAATTCGGGATCCTCTTCCGAGCGTGCTATGGCCATTATCTCTATCCCTTGAATATCCTTCATATTCTCGTAAAGCTCGTTGACAACGGGAAGACTCCGGCGACAGTCGGGACATCCTGTGTTGAATAGCTCGATCAGCACCATTTTCCCACGGAGAGAGGCTCTGCTTACGGTGCGACCGTCGTTGAGCGTCACAGAAAACTGAGGCAACGGATCGCCTTCGGAAACACCCGAGTTCTTTGGCTCATGTTCGGTGACACAGGATGTGATGCCCAATATCGCCATGGCGCGAAGCAGGAGAAGGTTATAAAGGATTTTCTTTTCTGTCGGGTTTCCTGC
>CAMWZE010000264.1 GCA_947178685.1 uncultured Porphyromonadaceae bacterium | reverse complement strand
TAACTATGCAGTTAAAAATTCACAGATAGCCAGTAAGCTGGCGGAGAAAGATAAAATAATTCTCTGGCGCATTCATCGGTCGTTTACCCTTGCCGCCACCGGCCTGCTTAAGGAGAGCAAGGATATGCTCGACAGTATAAATCCGGAGGAGCTTCCCGAGCATCTTACCCCCTTATATTATAATCAGCTTGCATATCTCTATTCCCATTTCGGACAATATCAGGGAAGAGGAAGAACTATACCCTCTGATTATTATGCCATCAGCAGAGCTTATAGAGACTCTACCTTTGCTCATGCCCAACCTTCCGATGAGCTTTACTTATGGTATAAGGCCTGGAGCTCTGAAAACAGGCAGGGTTAAAATCTTGAGCAAATGAAGAAGGAGTTGAAGCAATATGTGGATTCCTCATCAATGTCTACCCGAAAAGATGCCATGATGGCCTATGTGCTTGCAAATCTCTACAAGATATCTAACGACAGGGATAATCAGGTGAAATATCTTGCGAAATCTGCTATATGTGATATCGAGACAGCCAATCGCGACATAGCCTCGCTGGAGGAACTCGGGAAGCTGATGATTGAAGATAATGACCTCGACAGAGCTTTCACATATATATCGTTCTGTCAGGAACAGGCACAGAGATTCAACAACAGAGTGAGATCCCTCTCTCTTTCCCAGGCAGAGAAGAGTATCAAGGATTATTACAGTCGAAGGGATGCCGAACAAAAGAACCGACTTAGGATGTTTAATTGGATTCTGCTTGTGTTGTTGTGTGTACTGATAGCGGCTATAGCCTATAGCATCAACCGCAATAAGAGATTGAACGATTCCCGCCTGAAACTGTCTGAAGTCAACAAGGAGCTCCAGAACAATATTTATAAGCTCAGTGAAGCGCAGGAAGCTGAAAAAACGGCCAATGCGATGTTGAAGGAGATGAATGAGCAACTGAAAGATATGAATGTCAAACTTTCGGAGGTGAATACCAAGCTCAATGAGTCGAACCATATAAAAGAGGAATATGTGGGGCAGATGTTTTATCTCTGCAGTTTCTACATAAGTAAAATTGAAGACTTCAGAAAAGATGTATTGAGAAAGCTGAAGTCTGGTGATGTTGCCCGGCTTCAGAAAGAGATTACCATCCCCTCGGCAGTGCAGGCTGAGCTTAAGGAATTCCATAAGTATTTCGATACGGTCTTTCTACATATGTTCCCGGATTTTGTAAAGGACTTCAACCGACTCCTTCGTCCTGAGGAGCAGATTGTGCTTAATGAAGGGGAACTTCTGAATACCCCGCTGCGAATATATGCACTTGTGCGTCTCGGCATCACTGATTCGGTAAAAATCGCTGCGCTGCTTCACTGCTCATCGCAGACGGTATACAATAACAGGATGCGAATAAGAAATAAGTCGATCTTGCCGAAAGAGGAGTTTGCCGATGCGATCAGGACCTTGGGCAAATATCAGGGAGAAGGGTAGGGGCCAATCCATGACATAGAGGTGCTGAAAAATCAAACGCCGGGAATCGTCAAGCCTGATTTCCGGCGTTTTTTATATAGATACAGTCTACTTACAAGTTACTTTTAATTTTCTTATGGTATTGATATATGGTATTTTGCATATCAATGACATTACTCTTGACACCGCTTGTTTGCACCTCCGGCCATCACTATATAAATTTGCAAAAAATAACCGAGCACTCAGCGACCATGACTAAAAATACAGTCGGAATCCATGATTAACGAGCACTCATAAATCAATATATCTCACATTAAAACACCATGTGAACGTTTCATTCAAATTAAACCACATCATGAAAAATCAGATGCTGAAACAAAAATTCCACATGCTGTTGTTCGCCCTCTGTTGGCTTACAACATGCATTTTCGGCCCTTGTCAGGCTTATGCCCAAGGCTCGCCCTTGACAGTAAAGGGTGAGGTGGTCGACAAGTTGACCGGTGAACCACTAATCGGAGTTACTGTAATTGACAAGTCGGATCCGTCGAAGGGAACATCTACGGATATTGAAGGACAATTCAGTCTTCGTGTGAATTCAGGCGAATCGGTGCTTGTATTCTCCTACATTGGCTATCAGAAACTCGAAATGAAGGCTTCTGCTGCACAAGGAAAGAGAATTGAGATGGAGGAGTCGGCCTCGAACCTTGACGACGTAGTAGTCGTGGGTTACGCTTCTCAGAAAAAAGTGAATCTTACCGGCGCGGTATCAGCGGTGAGTGGCGATCAGATTGCATCACGCCCCGCGTCAGATGCACTCTCCGCATTGCAGGGTCAGGTGCCGGGTCTGCAGGTGCTCCGTTCAAGCGGTCAGCCCGGTTCAGAGACTTCCGGTATGCGAATCCGCGGATTCTCCTCAGCCAACTCAACCTCAACTCTTGTGCTTGTAGACGGAGTGGAGAGCGACATTACCCTCGTGAATCCCAACGATATCGAGAGCATTTCTGTGCTTAAGGATGCCGCTGCATGTGCCATCTATGGTGCGAGAGCTGCTGCAGGCGTTGTGCTCGTAACCACTAAGAAAGGCACTGAAGGTAAGGTACAGGTGAGCTACAATGGCTATGTAGGTATGAATAAGCCAGGTCTTATGCCTGAGCGAGTACAGGCTTGGATCGAGCAGCAGATGATCAACGAATCCCGTTTGCAGACCGGTGCCAATGCAGAGTGGAACCCGGAGCAGAGCTCATGGGTGGGCAACCCCAACTTCAATTACCGCCCCAACAACACCAACGGCCGTTGGGATCTCTTCGAGAGCACCAACTGGGTTGCAGAAGGCACCCGTAAGTACACATTCCAGCAGAGCCATAACGTGAGTGTAACCGGTGGTTCAAAGACTATGAATTATCTTGTGAGTGGCGGATATTTCTCCAAGAACGGTATTTTGAAATATGGACCGGACAAAAACGAGCGCTACAACTTCCGCATCAACCTCAACAGCGAGATCAATTCTCACATCAATCTTGCGGTGATAGCAAGCTATGAGGGAAAGAATCTTGAGCAGAATCCTTACGGTGCCACTGGCATCCTCAACACTCTCTTCCGCGCCCGTGGTCGCCAGCCTATTTACCAACCGGCTGAGGATATAAACGAAAGCCCCTATAACGGCGACCTTCAGGTTAACGCCATCGACATTATGCGCAACGGTGGTCTTAAAGACACCAAATATCAGAGCTACACCGGAAAAGGAACTCTTACCATTAAGGATTATGGTGTAAAGGGTCTCGGCTTCTCCTTGTCGGCCAGCCGCCGCGCCGATTATTACTCGGAGGCTACTTCACGACGCACTCTTGAATGGAAAGACCGTCTCGGAACATCAAACCGTAACAGTGCTAACCTCCCGAACCAGTTCTATCGCCAGAAGAACAATGCAGCTCACGATAATCTTGAAGGTCTTATCACTTTCAACCGTGATTTCGGTATGCACGAGTTGAATTTGCTCGCCGGTATCTCATATGAGCACTATCGCAAGGACCGTATGGACGGTACTGTCAAGAGTCTTAACTCCAACGATTTCTTCTCATTCAATTATTACGATAATTCAGAAGCTACCAACACTTCCGTTTCCGACGAGATCCAGACATGGGCGATGCAGTCTTATTTCGGACGAGTGAATTACAATTTCGACGGCCGCTATCTCTTAGAGGCTAATATCCGCTACGACGGCAGTTCACGTCTTGCACCGGGTCGCCGTTGGCATGCCTTCCCCTCCTTCTCCGGTGCGTTGAGAATCAGCCAGGAGCAATTCTTTGACGTTGACGTGCTACGCAACCTCAAGGTGCGTGCATCATGGGGACAGTCTGTATCTTATACAAAA
>CAMWZE010000263.1 GCA_947178685.1 uncultured Porphyromonadaceae bacterium | reverse complement strand
GCATTTCTGACACTCAGATTCTTGCCAATCTTGAAAGTGCCCGTGCCTCTCGACTCGATCTGATTAACAATGTCAACAAGGCCTACTACGCTCTTATGCTGGCTGTGGCATCTCATGAGGTGATCAAGCAAAACTATGAGATTGCAAAGATGAATGCCGAAATCTATGAGAAACAGCATCAGGCCGGCACTGCCGCTGAATATGACGTGCTTCGTTCATCTGTACAGGTGAAAAATATCGAGCCGGAACTTCTTCAAGCCGACATTGCCATCCGGCAGTGTTCTTTACAGTTGAAAGTGCTCATGGGTATTGCTTCGGATATCGACATCACACCCAAGACCACCCTCACCGACTATGAGTCGAAGATGTATGCTTATCCCACAACGTCAGAACCATCTATCGCCGGTAACACTTCGCTGAGATCGCTCGATATACAGAAGAAGATTCTCGACAAGAACATTGATTTGAAGAAATTTGCTTGGATTCCTACACTCGCTGCTTCTTTCAATCTATCCTGGCTCTCACTCAGCAACGGATCGCCTTTCAGAAACCAGGAGTTTAATCCCTACAGCAATGTCGGATTCAGTCTCCAGGTGCCTATATTCTCAGGAGGTTCAAAATATTATGGATTGAAGCAAGCACAGGTGCAACGCAAGGAGCTCGACCTTCAGCGTGAGAATCTGGTAAACTCACTAAATATGCAGGTTAATCTGGCAATCGATAATATCAACCGCGAAGCAAAACAGATATCTACTTCGGAAGAGGGGGTGCGTCAGGCTGCTAAAGCTTATCAGATCATGCAGAAAAGTTTTGAGATCGGAGCGGCTTCCTACCTCGACCTGAGAGATAGCGAACTTGCCAACACCACAGCACAGCTCACTTATCTGCAGGCTATATATAATTACCTTGTATCGACCTCAGAACTCGACTCTCTTCTTGGTAAAGGAGTGGAGTAAATTAACCATTTGATTTTTAAACAATAGATAAACATCATTATATGAAGAGATATTTTTTTACGGCAGCCATCTGCCTCACAATTGCTCTTTCAGCCTGTTCCGGATCAGACAAGGCGGAGAATCAGACTGAAGAAGAAGCCAAACCGCTTGTAAAGACCGAACGTGTGTCAAGCCGTGAGGTTATACAGGAAGGAGTTTACACCGCTACCGTCGAACCAGAGCTCATCAACAACATATCCTCCTCCACTCCCAACCGTATCAAAGAGATATATGTCGACGAAGGTATGAGAGTGTCAAAAGGGCAGAAACTCGCTGTGCTCGACGATGTCAACACCACATCTTATGAGCTTCAGGTTGACAATGCGAAGGCTAATCTCGAGAATGTAAAGATCAACTACGATCGTGCGGTTGAGCTTCTCAAAATAGGAGGTGGCACCCAGCAGAATGTCGATCAGATGAAGCTGCAGTATACCAATGCTCAGAATGCTTTAGCCAATGCAGAACGCGCTTTGCGCAACATCCGGGAGAACACTGTGCTCACCTCCCCCATCTCCGGAGTAGTCACTGCCCGTAATTACGATCCGGGCGACATGACCGGGGCGTTGCCTATCCTTACTGTAGCACGCGTGCAACCCGTGAAAATCATAATCAATGTCTCTGAAAGCGAACTGTCTCACGTTAAGAAAGGAATGCCTGCTGTAGTCAGGTTTGACACTTATGGCAACGAGGAGTTCAATGGCACTATCACAATGGTCTCTCCCACTGTTGATACATCAAGCCGTACTTTCGGCGTGGAGATAACTGTACCCAATTCTGACGACCGCATTCTCCCGGGTATGTTCGGACGTGTCACACTCAATCTCGGCACTGCCGAGCATGTGGTGGTGCCCGATCTCGCTATCGTAAAGCAACCCGGTTCCGGCAACCATTACGTCTACGTTTATAAAGACGGTAAAGTAAGTTATAATAAAGTGGAACTTGGCCAACGACTCGGCAATGCATATGAGCTGCTATCCGGAGTGAATGACGGCGACGAAGTCGTAGTGGCCGGACAGGCTCGTCTGGCTGATGGTATCGAGGTAACCAAATGACACCGGCAGCCAAACCACCCTACTACATCAATCAATTAATAATTTTTTCAAGACTAATCTTATTTTAGGATGTCACTATATTCCTCAGCCGTAAAAAGACCGATCATGACCACCCTCTGCTTCGTCACGGTGATTATCCTCGGCATCTTTTCTTTGGCCAAACTACCGATCGATCTATATCCGGACATCGACACCAACACCATAATGGTGATCACGATGTATCCCGGTGCCTCCGCCGAAGATATTGAGCAGAATGTTACCAAGCCTCTGGAGAATACGCTGAACTCTGTGGAACATTTGAAGCATATCACTTCCGAGTCAAGGGAAAACACCTCCGTCATCACCTTGGAATTCGAGTATGGCTATGATATCGATGTGCTCACCAACGATGTGCGCGATAAGCTCGATATGGTGAAGTCATCACTCCCCGATGACAGCGAAAACCCGATTATCTTCAAGTTCTCCACCGATATGATTCCTATATGCCTCCTTTCGGTTGAGGCTAAGGAGAGTATGGCCGGCTTATACAAGATTCTTGACGACCAGGTGGCCAATCCCCTCGCACGTGTCGATGGTGTGGGTACTGTATCTATCACAGGCGCTCCGAAACGTGAGATTCACATATATTGCGATCCCAATCGTCTCGAATCTTATAATCTGTCGGTGGAGTCTATTGCCAATGTGATCGGAGCGGAAAACCGGAATATCCCCGGTGGCTCTTTTGACATTGGTTCCAACACCTATGCTCTGCGAGTGCAAGGTGAATTTGACGAGACCTCCGAGATGGAGAACCTTCCCGTGGGAAGCTACAATGGCAAGGTCGTTTATCTTAAAGACGTAGCCAAAGTGGACGATTCTCTTGAGGAACGCACTCAACAGACATATATTGGGGGTCAGGAAGGTGCCATGATCATTATACAGAAGCAGAGCGGCGCCAACTCGGTGCAGATCTCCGACAAGGTAATGAAGATGCTGCCGCGTCTGCAGAAAAACCTACCCTCCGATGTCAAGATCGGTGTGATTGTCGACACTTCCGACAATATCCGTAACACCATTGCTTCTCTTGAGGAAACGGTGCTATATGCCTTGCTCTTCGTAATGATAGTGGTGTTCGTCTTCCTCGGACGCTGGCGTGCAACTCTCATTATCATCATTACCATTCCTGTATCGCTGATAGCATCCTTTATATATCTCTTCGCCACAGGCAACACATTGAACATCGTCTCTCTTTCCGCTCTGTCAATATCAATTGGTATGGTGGTCGATGACGCTATTGTGGTGCTCGAGAATGTCACCACCCACATAGAGCGTGGTTCTGATCCGAAACAGGCGGCTGTGCATGGCACCAATGAGGTGGCTATATCTGTAATCGCCTCTACCCTCACCCTTATAGCCGTGTTCTTCCCACTTACCCTCGTCACCGGTATGACAGGTGTGCTTTTCCGTCAGCTCGGATGGATGGTAACCATCATGATGATAATCTCCACCACCTGCGCACTCTCACTCACACCGATGCTCTGCTCTCAGTGGTTGCGTCTCAACAACAAGCATTCCAAGATTTACACACTTTTCTTCACCCCTATCGAGAAGGCTCTCGACAGTTTTGACAATGGCTACGCATCACTTCTCAAGAAGGTGGTGGCACATCGCACCGTTACAATCGTCATCTGTCTCGGCATCTTTGTAGGTTCGATCTTCTTGATGAAATTCGTGGGTACGGAGTTCTTCCCGACACAGGATGACGGACGACTCTGTGTTGAGCTCGAGACTCCTATAGGCACACGTGTAGAG
>CAMWZE010000262.1 GCA_947178685.1 uncultured Porphyromonadaceae bacterium | reverse complement strand
TCTTTGCATCACGAACACTTATCTCCTCCTAAGAGATAGGCAACTTGTGAAAAAAATGAGCCAAACGCTTAAATATCGAAATGTAACCTAACAATAAAGAGCCGTATGAAACGAAACTCCATCTTTCTGGCAACCGCCGCTGCCATGATAGCAGGGTTAACACTCTCTACTCAGCCCGCAGAGGCTCGGCTATTCGGAAAGAAAAAAGCAAAACAGGAAGCAACTACTACCAAAGAACCTGAAAAAACAAAGGAACAGACCGACAGTGCAAATTTCAAAAAAGAGATAAAGGATGCAGCTGTACACAAAGGTATGATGGACGCATACCTTAAGAAAGACGGCACTCTTTTCCTCGCCATCCCTGACAGTGTCTACGACCATACCTACATGCTCGTGAGCCGTGTGAACGGCCTCTCGCAGACAGACGACCTCGTGGCCGGACAGATGAACATCACTCCTCTTGTGATCAAGTTCTCCAAAGACGACACCAATGTATATATGCACGTCGTTCAGAACCGTGGCGAAGTGCGTCCCGACGATCCCATCAGCGCATCTTTCAACCGTCATTTCATCGACCCCGTAGTCAAGGCTTTCAAGATCAAATGTCGCGAATCCGACCGTTGCTATATCGACGTGACATCCTTCTTTAAAGGCGACGAAGCTCTCGTCACCCCCATCAAGGATGCAAATCCCTTTGTAATACTCCTTACAGGTAAAAAAGGTATCGAAGCCTCTCATTATGAGGATGGCTCCTCCATCACTTCCGTGAAAGCATTCCCGGAAAACATAATGATCGAAAGCCGTCTCGCCTATACCACAAAGAAGCCCACAGTCCCCTACACAGTGTCGATGTCGCGCTCGATCGTGCAGCTCCCCGACAATCCGATGCGTCCCCGTATACAGGATAACCGCGTGGGCTACTTCTCCGACTTCAAAGATCTTTATTCCTCTGATATCGACGGTAGCGAGAGCTACAATATAATCAACCGTTTCCGTATCGAGCCCAAAGATGAGGATCTGCAGGCATATTTCGCCGGACAGCTTGTGGAGCCGAAACAGAAAATCATATTCTACGTCGACTCAGCATTCCCCGACAAATGGAAACCGGCTGTGAAAGAAGGTATCGAATACTGGAACAAAGGATTCGAGGCAGCCGGCTTCAAGAATGTGATCGAGGCGCGTGACTACCCCACCGATGACCCTGATTTCGATGTTGACGACATCCGCAAGAACTGCGTGAGATATTGTGTTACACCAACCGCCAACGCCATGGGCCCCTCTTATGTAGACCCCCGCAGCGGTGAGATCTTGGGTGGCGATGTCATCTGGTATCACAACGTAATAAAACTCGTTCACGACTGGCGTTTCGCCCAGACAGGCGCTGTTGACCCTCGCGTGCGCGACAAGGTTTTCGCCGACTCCGTAATGTATGAGTCGCTCACATATGTGGCTGCTCACGAGATCGGGCATGTGCTCGGACTCATGCACAACATGGGTGCAAGCTACGCATTCACTATCGACAATCTCCGTGATCCGGAATTCACTCAGAAATATGGCACCACACCCTCAATCATGGACTATGCGCGCAACAACTTCGTGGCTCAGCCCGGCGACCTTGAGAGAGGTGTAAGGTTAACCCCTCCCCCGATTGGCGTTTACGACATACACGCTATAAACTGGGGCTATCGTCTCATTCCGGGGGCTAAAGATGTATTCGACGAGAAACCTACCCTCGACAAATGGATCAGAGAGCACGACGGCGACCCCATGTATGAGTTCGGCGCGCAGCAGGTGCTCGGTCTGATCGACCCAACCGACCAGACTGAAGACCTCAGCAACGACCATATCAAAGCCGGCGACAACGCCATCTCCAACATGAAGATAATCATGGCTAATCTTGAAGACTGGGCCGGAGAGTCGGGTGAGCGTTACGACAAGCTCTACTCCAAGTATTCCGCTATCGTCAACCAGTATGGCCGTCATCTCTATCATGTGATGCCATATATCGGTGGCATTCGCTATAAGGAGGTGCGTCAGGGTGCCAACGATGGCAACGCACGCAACTACTTCACCCGTGCCGAACAGAAACGCGCCATGAAATGGCTGTTGGCTCAGGTGCGCGACTGCGACTGGCTCACACCCTCAGACCTCCTCATGAAGTTTGATGAGAGCGACGATTGGCGCAGGAAAGTGGAAAGAAGCGTAGTTGGCAGCTTCATCGCCCCCGGTGTGCTCGGCCGAATCAAAGAGGGCCACGCCTACGACCCCGCCAACTGCTATAGCGTGGATGATTTCATGGACGATGTGGTGGCATCAATATTCGAGGCCTCCTACAAAGGCCGTCCGCTCAACGACACCGAGCTCAACCTGCAGACCGCCGCTATTGCCGCCATGGCAAAACAATCGGGTCTGGAGCAACTCGGTAATGTTAAGATTGCCGACAAATCGCTTGACGCTGAAGCCGACTACAACGAATTCATGGCACTCAACTCGATGCCCTCGGCCTTCTGTTCTCACGATCTCTGTGCAGCAAGCCTTACTCCCGAAGAGGCAAGGAGCTTCTTCCGTGTAGCGCTTGCCGACACTGCCCTCTCTCCCTCTGAGATCAAACCCCTCATGACTCGCCAGCTTCGCAAGGTGAAGGCCCTCTACAGCAAGTGTGCCTCATCCGCTTCCGACTCAAGAAGTCGTGAATATTACGCATATCAGGTGCGCATGATTGACAAACTTCTCAATCCTTGATACTTATATTTTACAGCTTACAAGTAGCCTCCCGGGCTCACAAAGCTTTGGAGGCTGCTTGTAAGTTTTCATCCATTTAAATTCAATTCCCTATGAAACGATTGATTCTCTTATCTATGTTGTTAGGGGGGTGGTTGACAATCTTTGCCGCCGGCAACACCCGTCTTCTTCAAGGAGAAGTGAAAGATGAAGCCGGGGAAGAGCTCACGGGAGTGACCGTCAAAGTTGACGCCACCACTATCGCGACTGCTACGGATATCGACGGTAAGTTTAGCCTTAACGTCCCTGCCGACAGGCATATAAAGCTTATCGTGAGCTATGTAGGCTATGCCACTCAGAACCTGGATGTCTCTCCTGACCAAAACAATATCAACATTACCATGCAGGTCAATGCGAGCGACATGAACGAGGTGGTGGTGATAGGCTACGGCACGGCTAAGAAATCTTCGCTCACTTCATCTGTGGAGGTGATCAAAGCATCCGACCTTCAGAAAATACCCTCGATGAATATCGACCAGAGTCTTGCCGGGCAGGTGTCCGGTATGGGGGTTACCATGACGAGTGCCGACCCTTCAAGCGCCAAGGAATCGCGCATAAGCGTGCGTGGCAACGATGGAAATCCCCTCCTCGTAATCGATGGTGTGCCCCGTCTCGGCACAAACACCGGCGAAGGCGAGATGCGACTCAGCGACCTCAACCCCGATGACATCGAGAGTATCTCCATCCTTAAGGACGCGGCCGCTGCGGCCGTCTATGGCGTGCGTGCGGCCAACGGCGTAATTCTCGTGCAGACCAAACGCGGTCAGTCGTCAGGACGCGCACGTGTCAATTATCGCGGTCAGTTTAATTTCGAGCAGGCCACCAATCTACCCAAATTCCTGAATGCCCGAGACTTTGCAACTCTTTACAACCGCGCTGCGGCGGAAGACGACACACATACGGCCATCGACCTTGATCTCTTAGGCTCCAACCCGAATATTTACGCCGATGAGAACCTTATGGACCACCTCAGCAAATGGGGACACACCCAGCGCCACTCGGTGTCGATTTCCGGCGGTGGTGCCAATGTGCGCTATTTCCTTTCCGGTGCCTATTC
>CAMWZE010000261.1 GCA_947178685.1 uncultured Porphyromonadaceae bacterium | reverse complement strand
CCACAGAATGGCTCCGTATCGGTATTTTCCATATGGCATTTTCGATGAAAATTCATACTTATCAACGGCCACAGAACGGCTCCATACGGGTATCTTCTATATGTTATTTACGGTGAAAAATTACCCACAGGTCAAAACATCACAACAAGGCTGAAAAGGATAAAGCAACTTTTTTTGCCACCACTTGCCGTTACTTTCAACCTTTTTGTTTAAATTTGGGGAATTAATTGAATTTACTATTGACCAGATGAAATATAACCGTATTCTTCTTAAGCTCTCCGGCGAATCCCTAATGGGAAATCAAGGCCACGGCATCGACACCGACCGTCTGAATTCTTATGCTCTCCAGATACAGGAAGCGGTAAACAACGGCGTTCAGGTAGGTATCGTAATCGGAGGTGGTAATATTTTCCGAGGCCTCTCCGGGGCTTCCAAAGGATTCGACCGTGTAAAGGGTGATCAGATGGGTATGTTGGCCACCGTGATCAACTCCCTCGCCCTTAGCTCGGCTCTTGAGGCCATCGGACAGCCCGCGAAAGTTTTCACTGCAATCCCGATGTTTCCCATAGGATATCCCTTCTCAAAATGGGAGGTAATAAAGGCTCTGAAAGAGGGAATGGTGGCAATCATGAGCTGCGGCACAGGTTCGCCTTACTTCACCACCGACACCGGTTCAGCTCTAAGGGCAATCGAGATCGAGGCCGATGTAATGCTCAAGGGCACACGTGTAGACGGCGTCTATACTGCCGACCCGGAGAAGGATCCGGAGGCCAAGAAATTCGACCATATCACCTATGAGGAGGTCATCGCACGCAATCTCAAGGTGATGGACATAACCGCCACTGCTCTCTGCAAGGAGAACCATATGCCTATCTACGTCTTCAATATGGACAAGGAGGGCAACCTCGCGAAAATGCTCCGGGGAGAAAACGTGGGTACACTCGTTGACTGAGTCCACACTGACACCCTGCATAGATTCAAACAGAAATAACAATTCACCAAAAAATACCATCATATCATGGAAGTTAAAGAATATCTCGACAACGCGAACGACAGCATGGAGCTCGCCGTTGAATATCTCGACGAGACGCTCTCTCACATACGCGCCGGTAAAGCTTCTGCCAAGCTCCTCGACGGCATCCGCGTAAGCTATTATGGCTCTACAGTGCCCGTTTCCAATGTGGCAAACGTGTCGGTTCCCGACGCACGCACCATAGCCATCACTCCCTGGGAGAAACCTATGATCAAGGAGATCGAGAAGGCTATCATCAACTCTGAGCTCGGCATCACTCCGGAAAATAACGGTGAGGTGATACGCCTCTCAATCCCGCCGCTCACTGAAGACCGCCGCAAGCAGCTCGTGAAGCAGAGCAAGGCCGAGGCTGAGAATGCCAAGGTGTCGGTGCGTAATGCACGCCGCGAGGCTATCGAGGGTCTTAAGAAGGAGATCAAAAAGGGCCTTAGCGAGGATGTGGAGAAGGATGCAGAAAACGATGTTCAGAAGCTCCACGACAAATACATGAAGAAGATCGACGATATATTCGCAGCGAAGGAGAAGGAGATTCTCACCGTCTGATATAGCCGCCTGATATAATCAAAAACCACAAAGGAGGGGAGCCATAATGGCTCCCCTCCTTTGTGGTTTTTGATGTTTGGACTGACACTTCTGAGTCCTATATCAGGTGGTCCCGTATCCTGTGTCAGGCGCTCCGGAGCGTCGGTTCAGAGCATCCCCGACACCATCTGCCACATTGCTATGCCTGCGCTCACCGACACGTTGAGGGAGTGCTTCACACCATGCTGTGGAATCTCTATCACCACATCGGCTATATCCACGATACGCTGGTCTACACCGTTCACCTCATTACCCACCACAAGCAGATATCTCACACCCGGCTCACAATGGAAATCCTGAAGCATGGTGCTGTTGTGGGTCTGCTCAAGCACACAGATTTTCCATCCCTCCTGCTGCATACGGAGAGCCTCTGAAAAGGCATCATCGACATGCCTCCAAGCCACGCTCTCCTCCGCGCCTAAAGCTGTCTTGGTGATCTCCGGATGTGGAGGGACACCGGTGATGCCCCCCATTATCATCTCCGAAATGAGAAATGCGTCGGCAGTGCGGAGCATCGCCCCGACGTTATACATCGACCTGACATTATCGGCCATCAACGCCAAAGGAAGCTTCTCTACCCTCCTGTACTCACCCACGCTGCAGTTGGTGAGCTCGAATATATTTTTTTTCTTTCGCTCCATGCTAATCCTAAGCTTTGGCAATATCACGGTTCAAAAGCGGTTCAAAAGCGATCCGAATCACTCCGTGGTCACTCCGACATCTCAAGCATTCTCTTAATCGGACGCACCGCTTTTTCGGCTATCTCAGGATCAACTTCTATCTCATATTTGTCGTCGCGCAACGCCTCATACACCTTCCTGAGAGTATTCAGCTTCATATAGTCGCACTCGTTGCACTGGCACTCCGCATCCTCTGCCGGAGCCGCGAGGAAAGTCTTCTCCGGACACTTTCTCCGCATCTCGAAAAGGATGCCGCTTTCCGTCACCACAATGAATTCCTGAGCATCGTCGTTCATGGCGAAGTCAAGCAAAGCGGCCGTAGAACCCACCTTGTCGGCAATGAGCTGGAGGGGACGTCGGCACTCCGGATGCACAAGAATCTTTGCTCCCGGATGCTCCTTTTTCATCTCCATTATACGGTCGATCGAGAAGCGGTCGTGTACATGGCAGGCACCATTCCAGAGCACCATCTCACGCCCCGTGACACTGTTCAGATAGCCTCCGAGGTTACGGTCGGGACCGAATATTATCTTCTCGTCGGCGGGGAGTTTCTCCACAATCTTACGCGCGTTTCCGGAGGTGACCACGATATCGGTGTGGGCCTTCACGGCGGCTGAGGTGTTGACATAACTTATCACCGTATGGTCGGGACGCGCGGCTACGAAGGCGGCAAATTCCTCCGGATCGCAACTGTCGGCGAGGGAGCAACCGGCCTCCGGATCGGGCACGAGCACCCTCTTATCCGGACATAGGATCTTGGCCGTCTCCCCCATGAAATGTACGCCACACATCACTATGACGTCGGCATCGGTCTTGGCAGCCTGACGTGCCAGGGCGAGGGAGTCGCCAATGAAATCGGCTATCTCCTGGATTTCATCGCGCTGATAATAATGGGCCATTATGAGAGCGTTCTTCTCCTTTTTAAGGCGAGCTATCTCCTCGCGGAGCCAAGTTTCCTCCCCGGGGTTTGCGGAGTCTGTTTTCATTGTTTATTATTTAATAAATATCTAAAAATTTAAAATTTATAAATCAACAACAATAAAGACTGTAGATAACGTACAACAACTTTCGGTCTAAAAATTTGGAAATTCGGGTTATTGAATTCTGATGCAGGTTTATCGTCACATTATCTACAGGAGCCATTGTTGATTCACAGAAATCTGTGGAGGTTGTCTACATGGTGTAGATAACTGCAAAGTTAATAAATTTTCAGCTTAAGGAGTGTCGAAACCTGTAGAAAAGTCCCCATTTTGCTGTAGATAGAGGGGCAGATAACTTCCGGGGTGAATGTAGCCGGATTTACAAATATGCGTAAAAGCCACAATCTCAATGTATCTTTATAAATTCAAAGGAATATGGAATATAGTTGTAAATCACTTTTCAACGGCATTTCTTCAGCATTTCAACGGCTTTTTTACGTGTTTTCGACGGCTTTTCTACAAGTTATTGACAGGTTGGCGACGAAAAAAAGCGGAGACACCGGATCTTTCGATTCGGCGGCTCCGCAACATCAAGGTTACGAAAAGGTGATTTCCTTTATATTTTCGCGTCT
>CAMWZE010000260.1 GCA_947178685.1 uncultured Porphyromonadaceae bacterium | reverse complement strand
ATGTCTCGTGGGCGCGGAGATGTGTATAAGCGCCAGGTGGTGGGCTTCGAAGCCATGTCAAACTTGATGTCGGCACCCTTCACCAGATCCTCGTGAGTAAGATAGTTCTTATCGTGGTTCTTGCCGTTGAGGGTCATCTTGTCTACATAACGGTTCTCATCGCTGTTGGCCGGAGCCGAGATATTCACACTCTTGCCATTAGCAAGGTTCAGCTTCACATTCTTGAAGAGCGGGGTGCCGAGCGCATACTCGCCACTGCCGGGACATACAGGGTAGAAGCCGAGAGCGGAGAATACGTACCATGCCGAGGTCTGACCATTATCCTCATCGCCGCAATAGCCGTCGGGATTGGGGGTATACATACGGTCGGCCACCTCTCTCACCCAATGCTGGGCTTTCCAAGGCTCACCTGCATAGTCATACATATATATCATATGCTGAATCGGCTGGTTGCCATGGGCATAGTTACCCATATTCATAATCTGCATCTCACGGATCTCATGGATCACAGCGTTATAGTAGCTTTCGTCGAAGATCGGCGGAACTGTAAACACAGAGTCGAGCATGTGGGTAAACTCTTTGTTACCACCCATAAGGTCGATAAGTCCCTGAGGATCATGGAACACCGACCATGTATAATGCCATGAGTTGCCCTCAGTGAAAGCGTCGCCCCACTTGAGAGGATTGAAGGGTGACTGGAACTGACCATCCTTGTTCTTGCCACGCATAAGCTTGGTCTCCGGATCAAAGAGGTTCTTGTAATTCATCGCGTTCTTCTTGTAAGGTGCAAGCTCCTCATCCGATTTGCCAAGGCTCTTGCCGAGCTGGTAGATACACCAGTCGTCGTAAGCATACTCAAGAGTACGGGCCGCATTCTCACGGATGTCAACGTCGTAAGGCACATAGCCGAGACTGTCGTAATACTCGTGGCCGAGACGACCTGAGGAAGAGACAGTAGGATGCACATTGTGAGCACCGTTGACCACAGCCTCCCAAAGGGTTTCTATATCCTTGTCAGACACCTTGGTGCCCTTAAGCCATGCATCAGCCACAACAGAGGCGGAGTTGTTGCCCACCATGCAACCTCTGTGACCGGGGCTCGACCACTCGGGAAGGAAACCACTCTCACGGTAAGCGTTCGCCAGACCCTCCTGCATCTTCTCGTTCACCTCAGGATACATAAGGTTAAGGAATGGGAAAAGGGCACGGAATGTATCCCAGAAGCCGGTGCCTCCATAGAGATAACCCGGAAGCACCTCACCGTTGAACGGGCTATAGTGTACGGGGTTGCCGTTGGCATCTATCTCATAGAAACTGAGGGGGAAAAGCAACGAACGATAGAGGCACGAATAGAATGTACGCTTACGGTCGAGATCATCATCCTCCACCTCGATGCGACCGAGCACATCGTCCCAGCGGGCCTGTCCCTCACTCTTGATGCGATCGAAATTTCCATCGCCAAGCTCTTTCATGTTGAGCGATGCCTGCTCAGGACTGATGAATGAGGAGGCCACCTTTGCGTTGACCACCTGACCCTTCTTGGTCTTGAAACCTACAATGGCACCCGCATGGTTACTCTCGCTCTCAGTCTTACCCTCGGAAATCTCTCCGTTGGACACTGTTGCGTAATATGTGATCGGAGTGTCGAAAACAATCTCGAAATAATTCTTGAAATTCTCCGGCACACCACCGCTATTCTTCGTGGTATAACCGATCACCTTATTCTCCTCCGGTATAACCTTTACATAAGAACCATCATCGAAGGGGTCGATAACCACAGTCGAAAGCTCATTTTCGGGGAAAGTGAAACGGAAAGCCGCCGCACGCTCAGTAGGAGTAACCTCAGCCGTCACATCATGATCAGCCAGATAAACTTTATAATAATAGGGACGAGCCTCCTCAGCCTTATGAGAGAACCAGCTTGCGCGCTCATCCTGATCAAACACCACCTTACCGGTGACAGGCATGAGTGCAAACTGAGCATGGTCATTGATCCAAGGACTCGGCTGATGGGTCTGCTTGATGCCACGGATCTTGTCAGCATCATAAGTGTAAGCCCATCCGTCGCCCATACGACCGGTCTGGGGAGTCCAGAAATTCATACCCCAGGGAAGTGCCACTGCCGGATAAGTATTACCCGTAGAAAGGGAATGTTTCGACTGTGTTCCCACAAGAGTGCTCACATACGAAGAAGGCGACTTTTTCTCCTCCTTCGCGGATGCCGACGTGCAAGCGGCAATCCCTACGCCCGCGAGCACCAAAAGCGCCGCCGACGGGATAATGTGTCTCATATTGATTTTCATGACATATAATACGGTTGTTTGGATTGTATCCTGTTCAAAATTAAATTTTGCGTAAAATTACACAATTTTAGTCATTTACAATGTCTACATCCTTGCCAAATCTGTATACAATCCGCTTCTTTACAAATTTGACAATCCAAAGCCCACCATATCTCCCCTTCTATACTACCCATAAGGTCATCCACACGACAACCCTCAAGCCACAAGGTCTCAAACCACAAGTCAGCCCTCAGGCCACAAGGTCTCAAACCACGAGTCGGCCTTCAATCCACAATCTACAAAACAGTCATCAAGTCACAACATCAGGCTATCGCTCTACAAAAGAGCAGGTGCTCGGGAACAGTCGTTCCCGAGCACCTGTAAAACCATTGCGGGGAGGGGTTTGTTTTTTTGGAGCCTAAAAGATTTCCCGCGGAGCGATAAGGAAATCCCGAGCTCCAAAAAAATAACCCCGACCCGCTACCACAGAAGCGAGTGTCGGCAAAACCGTGCACCGCTACCACAGAAGCGAGTGCCGAGTATCGAATGCCTACACCTTGCTGATTCGGAAAGAATAGCTATAAGTAGTGTCTGGCTGAATCACAAACTCAGGCCGTGGACCCGGTCCACAACTCGCACTTCCCAACCCACGGGTGGCACAATCAAGATTAAGAACCACCTCATCACGCCTCACCTTATCAATCTCATGACCATACTTCGCATCCCACAGATCACGATCAGTAAAATGAAGAGACGTGAAATCAAAAGGAGCGTCCAAAGCAGAGATCCTCACACCTCGTCCCTTGCTATCCGTAAGCGTCAGCCAACGGGCAGACGTGCGACAGCCCATACTCTGACTTCTTACATAATTTTCCTTCATACCATCAACGGTGGCTCTATACTTTCCTACAAAAGCTGACGCATTACGATCAGGATAATTCTCACCCGGACCCCGGCCAAACCATTCAACATTCTCAAGCGACTTTTCAAACATTGTCTGCAAGCCAAGACGAGGCAGCGAGAAACCATCATTAGTCTTGAAATCAACCTTCACATCAAGACTGCCATCCGGATAAACAGTATAAAGAAGCTCCTGTGCAACCTTACTATCCGCAACATCCGACACTCGCGCCACTCTCACCAAAACCGGAGAACCATTGCCTCCCTCTTCCCAAGCGAACGAATTGCAAACATGAGTATGTTCCATCCAATCACGAGGTTCGTTGCTTATGGATCGATAGCCATAGAAAGAGAATGCCTCTCCGTTGGCCAGAGTCTCCCGGCCGTCATAAACTATTGACACCGGCCCACCCGTTGTCTTACTGAACACCATATTCCAACCATCACCCGAGAGATGCAGACGGTCACCGGCTTCATCAGCCTGTATACCCGAAACAAACTCAGGGGCGCCGGGAGCAGTAAACGCCCCACCGATAGGCAGCTGAGCCGAAGCCACCACATGACCGGCATCCGCCCATATATTATCATTCTTCGTGAGCACCTCAAGATTTATGAAATACTCTTTGGCCGGTTCTGTGATGTAACGCTCCATCGGTATCAATATGGTAC
>CAMWZE010000259.1 GCA_947178685.1 uncultured Porphyromonadaceae bacterium | reverse complement strand
GTCACTCTCGCGCCATATAATGATATCAGACTCAGTGGCGGTGGTGTCGGAGGGGAGACGGAACTTAAATCTGTAGCTGCCGGATGGCAACGATTTGGATGCAATTTCAAGACAGGGACTCATAAACTTGCCTTTCAACATCTCGGCATCATTCTCACGGTTGACCACAGTGTAATCAACTTCCTTAATCACAGGATGACCCAATATGTCGTTTACCGGGATATCAAACTTAAGAGTCTCCTTATCTGCCTGAATCTTATCATCGGGGAAACGAGGCTGTATCGTGAAATCCTTACCCAAAGCAAAGGTCAGTGGGAGCGATGTCTGCGTCTCACCAGCCGGAGAGGTCACAGTAGCCGTTAGCGTGAATATTCCACGGTCGAACGGAGTGTTCTTGAGATTTTCTGTGGGGAGCTCGATCACAAACTTACCATCCGGATCTGCCTGGACTGTGCCTGAGTAAGAGGCATTGTCAACCCCGGAGCGCCACCAACGCCACCACTGATGCCAATCAACGGTAAACTTAACCTCTGATGAGCCGAGCGACATTCCGGAATAGGTCTTAACCTCACCGTTGAATTTCACCGGCGCACCGGGAGCATAGGTATTTTCCTTTGCGTCGGAGAGAGTTACAATGAATGTAGGCGACTTATATTCGGCCACCTGAAAACCTTGCGAGCTGAAATCGCCATCTTTGCCCGGCTCCCCTACTCCTATATTATAATAACCCAACAATCCTGTAGTCGGAATCTCAAAATTACCAGACAGCCGTCCGTAGTTATCGGTGGCGACAGTCAGGGTATCCACTACATTCCAGTTGGCATCGCGCAATGTGACGCGAAGAGAGGTGTTTTTGAGAAGAGTGTTCTCATGTCCTTTGCTACTCCAGGCGGTGACAGAAAAGCCAACCTTCTCGCCGGGTTTATATACGGAGAGGTCGGTTAATATGCGTGCATTCTTCTGAGCGGACTCCTCCTGAGCATTATAATATACCCTGCCGGAATACCACATTACACTGTTACCTTTGGAAGCACGGATATAGGAATAATTGTCAACTGAAGCAACCGAGCCATCCTTATCCGTTACAGCTGTTTTGATCACCTGCTTGGGATTGTTTTGGGCATAAAACTTCACGGTAGCACCCTGCAGAGGACGTTGCGCCGCAGCATCCACTACATATACCGTGCCGGAACCCTTCTCCTTGCTATTAGCGGAGAGCAGTATAGAGATGTCAGACACATTTATCACCGACATAGACCATCTCTCAACCTGATTCTTCCATTTTGCAGAGAGCTTCGGCGTCTCGGAGGGTATCGCCACATAGAATCCGGGAGTGAGAGCCGGCAATGTGAAATCGGCAGAGGTAGTAAAGGGAACGTTACCTTCCAGATCTACTTTCACAGCCTTAACAAATGTGGCTTTGCCGGGGAAATTCTTGAGATTGAGCGACCCATTATCGATACTGCTTTCGGGCACACTATATAATAATACATAAGCCGTGTTCATATTATCGGCCGAGAGACTCCCCTTCACCGGTTGTGACGATACGGCCACCGAGGGGAGAGTAACGTTGGCCTGCTTACGGGTGAGATCGGCCAAATGATATCTTACCGACTGAGCAAAATCAGATTTAGGGAAGCGTGCAAGATAATCCTGCAATAAGGTGTATAATTTGCGCTTGTGGTCACTGCCAAATTCCAAAGAGATATTTGAGCGAGACGCGGATATGTTATAATAATCGTCGATAAGCCAACCCGATTCCGGAGAATCTTTCATTTTATCAATCCAACCAAGCAACAGATCGGCGCGTTGAGGCAGTGAGCTGATAGTAGAAGCTTTCAACTTAACAGCCCATACTGTGGCAGCGGGAGAAGTATTGGCGGTGATAGAGGAATAGAGATCATCGACAAGATCATTTCTCTTTGCTGAACATGACTCCGACACATTACCCGCCTGGGCACCTGTAGCGCCAAAGAATGGTATAACCTCACTTGCAGAGGTTGTCGCGAATGATGAAAGCAACGACTCACAATTGGCCACCATAAAATCGTAGACCGACATCTCAGACTTCTCGGCAAAACTGCAGTTAGTGAGAATTGAAGAGATCGCTGAGATCGGAGTGGCCTTAGCCGCCGTAAGATTACCGGTGGCTTTGTCAACCAATTGAAGCACCTTCTTCGCAAAAAGATCCCGGCTCCATTCCATAGGATTTTCCGGGAATGAGTCGAGAGGAAGGGTGCGACTGTTGAATTGCCACGGGCTCGTAAGATAGAGCTGACTGTACATTCTTGCCTCTATAAGGGAAGCAAGATCGGAATAAGGAGGCGCAAGCAGCTCAGAAATAGAATCGAGAAGCGCCACGTTCCTATTGAATGAGTCGGCCGACACAGAATTTCGGGCAGCAATAATCTGAATGGCGCCCCGGAGAGCACCCGGTGCGTCATTTTCAGCCAACGCTCTATTCAGCATAGAATCAGCGTTTTTTTCCACCTTCTCCGGGAAAGCAAAATCCGGAGAAAGATCGTTTTTCTGTGCATTGACATCCATAGAGATTGAAAATAGAGTAAAAAACAAAAAGGCTGTCGATGCGACAGCCCTTTTGAGATATGAATACATTTTCTTCATAGCCCTATAATTATTTGCCGCCTTTCTTTCCGCGCTTTTGACGCATCTCGTCAATTTTCTTGCGGAATTCCATCTCGGCTTCTTTCATTTTGAATATTTGTTTCTGCGACAGAATTTTAGCAAATCTGTCGTCATAACTTTTCTCGATTTCGGCATCTTTAGCCTTAGCCTTGGTCATAGCATCGGTGACAGCCTGATAGTCTGCCTCCGTAGCTTCCTTGTTATTTTTTAGAGCGCGCTCCATATTCCAAGCATCGTGCATAACCTCGTTACGCTTGTCGCTCATCTCGTTGTAGAGATCCACGAAAGCGCTCTTCTGATCATCTTTCAGATCAATTTCCTGAGCGATGAATTTGATTTTGAACTCACGGAGCTCCCTCCTCATGTCCTCGCCTCCTTTCTTTCCATTATGCTTCTGGGCGAAAGAGTAAGAGCTGCATCCCAGGAGAAGAGTAAGAATTAAAAGTAAATGTTTTGCCATAGCAATTTAAATCACGCAATCAAAATAACAAATTGAATATTAATCTCAAAGGCTCGCATATTGGGGTTTGAAACTATATCCGAAATCAGCCTCAAACTCTTCTATTGACCCATATTCCTGTGTCACCTCTTGTTCAACAAGATAGTCGTTGATAGGTGTAAAACTATGATAGCTCTCCTCAGGCTCAGACGCAATCACCTTGGCAAGAGCGGCCGGAGGGTTATCAAGATTGAGGGATTCAGAAGTCGTCACCGTATGGAACACCTTCATCATCAACCATATGCCCGCAAACATAGCTGCAAGGTATACATAAGGCTTCACCTTCTGCCAGAGCGACAGTTCTACCTTGCGAGGAGCTTCGGGATAAGCCGGCAACGCCTCCATTATCTTGAGGTTAAGCTCCTCAAAATAACCGTCAGGCACTCTGAAACCGGGGTCTGTGCCGTATTTATCTTTAAGTTGGTCTTCTTGTCGCATGTTAAATCATTTTCTTAATTGACATCGGTAAGTTAAGGAGGTTTAATCCGAATGAATGAAATCTTTACGATTTCTCAAGAATTAATGTCTGCAATCAGACAACCTGATCGCCAAGGAGCGCTTCCGACACCTTTTTCACGGCATGGTGATAACTTGCCTTAAGCGCACCCACCGATGTGCCGAGAATTTCAGACATCTCCTCATATTTCATTTCATCGAAATATTTCATATTGAAGACAAACTTCTGCTTCTCCGGGAGTTTTGCAAC
>CAMWZE010000258.1 GCA_947178685.1 uncultured Porphyromonadaceae bacterium | reverse complement strand
AATAAAGACTCATCAATTTTGAGTTGTGTCAGCTTATACGACACAAATCGCGATTATATAACGTTTTAATAAACTTTAGATAGTAAAGGACTTTGTAACTCTCCTCGACGAAATCACACGGGTTGAATTAGATTGGGTCCATTACGAGTATTACTGCAAAATGAATCAGATTCAGTTTACGCAATCACAGCAAGCTGCCGTTGACTCTTTCAGGAAATTTCTTGATGGGAATCAACGGGTGATGATACTCAAAGGGGCGGCCGGTACAGGCAAAACTACGCTTGTGGCCAAATTTATCAGAATTCTTGAAGCTCAGAAGATAGGCTATTGCCTGATGGCTCCTACCGGAAGGGCGGCATATATAATAGGAAGTAAGACCGGAAAACCTGCATACACAATTCATAGATCTATATATGGACTGACCAAGTTGAAACTGACGGTCCAGGATAGTGATGAGGAGGATTATGGTGGTCTTCATCTCAGATTCGGACTCAAGAGTAATAATGATTCTTCTGGTACGGTATATCTTGTAGATGAATCGTCTATGGTTTCCGATTCGTTTGCTGAAAACGATACATTCTCATTTGGTTCGGGTTGTCTGCTTACAGATTTATTTGAGTTTGCAGCCGGTAGAAAAATTGTCTTCATTGGTGACTATGTACAGCTTCCCCCAATAGGTATGAATTTCTCCCCGGCGTTAGATAGGGACTATATGCGGAGGAAGTTCAGATGTGAGGTGACAGAAGTAATGTTGAGGGAGGTGATGCGTCAGTCGGGGGATGGCGTTTTATTGCAGAACGCAACTCGTCTACGGGATGACATAGAGAAGAGATCTTATATAGAGTTTAAACTGACTGATGGCAGCGACTGCCGGAGTGCGGATGATGATCTTCTGAGTCCATACTATCAACTCTTTCCGTCGAAGCCGAGTGTGAGTTCGGTTGTAATCACTTACAGCAACCGTAAGGCATTGGATTATAATCTTGCAATGCGACGACATTACTATGGGATGGATGCTCCACGCCTTAAACCGGGTGAATTGCTGACAATATGTCGCAATAACTATTCATATAACTATGAGTTGTTTAATGGTAATATCGTACAGGTTGAGGCATGTCAGCCTGACGAGGAGGTTGAGCAACGTTTCGTTAAGGTGAAAATGGGGAAAGACCGTGTGGAATCAGTAATTCTCAGATTCCGAAAGGTAGTGATCAGATTCGGTGTAAAGGGGATGCCGGTATCTGTAACCGTGAGAATATTGGATAATTTCCTTGATGATCCTAACGGCTCTTTAGGAGGACTTCTGGCTCGGGCATTGATCGTGGATTTCCACAATAGATTGCCTGTGTCTCTGAAATCAAGATTAAGTGAAATACGAAGGTGGTTACGGGATAAAGATCGGCTGACAGTGGAGCAGAAAGAACTTTGCGAGATGTATACATATCTGTTGAAAGCAGACCCATATTACAACGTTGTAATCTGTAAGTATGGCTATGCGATGACTTGCCATAAGGCTCAGGGAGGGGAGTGGAAGAATGTGTTTGTTGATATGGGGCGTTTCGGTGGCACGGCCAATGAGGATTACTTTCGCTGGGCATACACGGCTCTAACACGTGCTTCACTGAAATTGTGGCATTTCCGTTCACCGGATTTTAATTATATAAGTAATTTAGTTGTCGAGAAGATCAAGCAAAGCTCTAACTTAAAAGTCAGTACCTACTCCTCGGAGACTGATTTCATGAGTGAGCGTGTCAAGAGACTCAAGGAGATATGCGGATCTGTTCGTATATCTGTGTCAGAAGAGAGAAGTAAAGCATATCAGCATATCGTTAGCTTCCATGATGAAGGTGTGGATAATGCAGTGTTCCAGCTCTGGTATAAGGCAAACGGATATAATGGAAAGGAGGTCTTGCTATCGTCGTCATCTTCTGACTTTGCTGCTATGTGCAAGGGATTTCTAGAGGACTCTTTTATCCCGACAACTGTGCCTTTTGATGCTGAAGACAGACCTTTTGCCCAAAAATTGGTGAATAATATGAAGTCGCTGATAGAGGAGACCGGCATACGGCTGCTCAATATTGTTCAGGAACAGTACCAAGATGTATTCCATCTGAAGACCGATGGTCTGGCCAGAGTCGGACTGCACTATACAGGAAAGGGTAACTATACACATATGACTTTCTTGAGCACTCTTGGTGATCAGGATGAAAAACTAAAAGCATTACGCGAAAAATTCCTCTAAATCTTAACCACGATGACTGTCAGAGAAATAACTGATCTCAGGAAATCCGGTAAACTTCAAGATGCCTTGGAAGCCGCTGAGAAAGAATTCGCCAAAGAAAAGAATAAGTATACCGTCAGTGACTTTTTCTGGTGTCTGAATGACATAAGTAAAGAACAGGGTACGGAGGAAGCAAACAGTTCGGTAGAGAGAATGTACGAGCTTTTTGAAGAATACGGAGCCGGAGATGAAATGATGCTGAAGTCATTGAGCAGGGCCAAAGCAAGAGTGGCTCCTTATTATGAGGAATTCCGGGAAGCTCTTAGAATCGTGAAGGAGGGTGGCGACATATCCGCTACCTTTACGAAAATCATTCAGCTCTATAAATCATCATGTTTGGACAAATCTTTGTATGGCGATTTCGGTTGGATGATCTATTATAAACTGAAGAATACCTCCCTCACTGATGCGATCACCCGTAAGTTGTTGCTGCATCAGTATCTTAAACTGGATCTTCCGAAACCTTCGATTTTACATTCACGCATATTGTCGGAAGCTGTAAAGCTTGAACAGAATGCACCACTGCAATTCCGAATGCGTGATTTTATTCGACTATGGGGTCTTGACAATCTGATGGGGGATGATTGGGCTCAGTTTAAGACTGAGGCCGGGCACACGCTTCCGTCTCTGGTGGAGAAACTGATTGGCGTTTATGCAAAAGAGATCAAGACCGATGGAATAATTGCTCCCTTGGAGTTTGGTAATTTGGTTGACAAGGCTCTTGAACGTTACCCCTTGAATCAGAATATGCCTTATTTTAAAGCTATCGTCTTATTGTCGCAGGGTAACAAGGGGGGTGCTATTGATTATTATAAGCAACTCATTCTTAGATTCCCGCAGAAATTCTATCTTTGGAGTCAGATTGCAGAATTAGTTGACGACCAAGACACAAAGATCGGGCTCTTGTGTAAGGCTCTCAATACGGGAGAAGAGGATACTTTCCTTGGAGGAGTGCGCCTACGTCTGGCTCATTTGCTTATAGCACTGGGAAAATATTCAAATGCGCGCTATGAACTGGATAGGTATCGGGATACATATACTGCCCAAGGATGGGGTCTAAAGCCGGAATTCCGGGAGTTGTTGGTTCAGGTGTCAGAGTGTCAGGCTGTCGATAGTAATAAAGAACTTTATAGTGAATTTTGTGGTAAAGCAGAAAGTTTTATCTATAGCGCATTGCCATGCGTATTTGCGGTAAAGATATCTGATAGGCAGCTGGAAGATAGAAATCATAAGGGACGGAAGTTTATTGAATGGACCTTATCTACCGCTTCCGATTCTATAAAGCTTAAGAAACCGAATAAGTTTGGATTGCGAAGACAAAAGAATGGGTCTTTCTTTGAGATCAGGATTTCCAATGATAAGATAGTGTGGATAAAGGAATACTGCGGTATTCCTTCAAATCAGAATTGGATAAAAGTAGCAAAGGGTAAGATTAAGCTGCGGAATGATAAGAATGGTAAGTCTTATGCAATTTTAGATGGAGCTTATATTGAGAAAAATCTGCTCAAGAATATTACAGAAGGAGATATGGTAAGGATTATCGCCATACGCAAGAGTGATGGACGATGGTCGG
>CAMWZE010000257.1 GCA_947178685.1 uncultured Porphyromonadaceae bacterium | reverse complement strand
ATGTTGTGGCCTTTACGGGTCTCTTTCAATAGTGATGTCGGAAGCACTCCCCAGGTTTCATTACCGGATAGTTCAACATCATCCCCATCAACGGGCTGAAGAAAGCTTAGAGCCTTACCATCTCGCAACGACTCGCCGGTAATGCGGTAACTACCGCTCTGCCATTTGCCGTTACGCTCTATACCCCAATCAGCTATCAAGTCTTTGTGAGCATGGCGATAAACCACATCGTAGCGTCGGGTCTGTCCATGAAGTTTATACACGAAACGCATCTTCTCCTCAATACCACCTGTCGCTTCAATCCTCTCCAACCATCTCCTCTTCGCGTCGGCTGCATCCACGCTTCCCGAAACAATATTTTTCTGATTGGAGCTATCCATATCGGCGGCAATCCATATAGCTGTAGGGCCGTCCGGATGGTTGAATGAGTCATCGCAATCATCCACACCGGCTTCTGCCGCTGTCTTTCCTCGGTCGGTGTCTCGCAGATTAAGCACCAGCTCTCCACCTGCCATCAAATCCTTATGATTCAAACGGAAGCCCTCATATGGCTTACCATTAAGAGTGATTGATTCTATAACGGCATCTCCTGTGGGGTCGGCACCCTCACACTTTATTACAAAATCTCGTCCGTTATCAAGATGAAACGTGCTGGATTTCAACAAGGGGGTATGTATCAGGTAGTAGTCCTGACCCGCATTCGGATAGATACCTGACATATGGAAAGCGAGCCAGGATGACATCGCACCGGAATCATCATTTCCGGGCAAACCTTTGGCAGTATCATTATAAGTTGCGGCTATGATCTCGTGTACACGTTTCCCTGTCTTGTCAGGTCGGTCTATCCAGTGGTATAGACATGGGGTCAGGAAGGAGGGCTCGTTATTTACATTGAAATAACCCTTGTCGAAGAATTTATCAAGCCTTGACTCGAAAGCCTCAGGTCCGCCACATAGCTCTATCAGTCCCTCCACATCATGGGGCACGCTTAACGAATATTCCCACGATGAGGCCTCATAAAAAAACATATCCCACCAGGGTGTGTACCACGGTCCTTCGAAAGTCACAGGAGTATAAAGGAATTTCGGACGTTCGGATGGCACGTCAGTATCGTCGAAACCGGTTCTTACATTATCCATATACCCATAGGGGATACTGTCGAGCCAATCTCTCTCGGCATCACGCGGCATGATGAAGCCCGACACCCCATCGTGGGTATAATCCCCTCGCCACAGATTCTTCCAGTTGGCTGACTGGTCAAGATACCTTTTCGCCAACTTCTCTTTGCCAAGCCCTTTAGCCACCTCATGAATGGCATAATCACAATAGGAATATTCCACGGTACGGTTCCCTGCACGCGGTATGCCATGGGGAATATAGCCGAGACGGATATACTCTTCGAGTCCTCCCCTACCCTCGGCTTCATGGCTGGCACCGGGCGACACCACGGCATCTTTGAGCATCATCCTCAATCCCTCTTCATAGTCTATGCCATCAAGACCCTTGACAAAGGCATCTGCAATCACAATCTCGGCGTTCGAGCCTCCCTGTGTGCGACCGTTGGCGTTGCCACTACGGGCATCCGGCATGAAGCCGTCTCGTTTGCCGATATTTATCAGTGAATTCACGATATCACGCTGTCGGGCGGGGGCGATGAGGGTGATAAGTGGAGTTGAGGTGCGGTAGGTGTCCCAAATGGCATAGAAATCATCATAATAAGCCACCGGATCCGTCCACAACGGATTTTCGCCGCTCCTGTCGGAAGGCATGAGCATAGTGTGATACAATCCGGTGTAGAACATTCGCTTATATGCATCGGGGGTAGTTTCATCTATAGTAATCCGTTGCAGCAACTTCTCCCACTCTCCCCTGCAATCGGCAAGCACACCGTCGAAATCCCTACCCTCCGACTCTCGAAGGGCATTCTCACGTGCCTTCCGCTCACTCAGAAATGAGATACCGATAGTGATACCCACAGGTGAGGAACCATCGGCAAAGCTGACCAATGCGCCTGTCTTCTTTCCTGAATCAAACTGGAAGCCGTCGAGTGTGATCGAGTCGCCTTTCCAAGTTGCAGTACGTGTGAATGGGGTGTCTGAAATAAGATGGAAATATACAGTATAGGCTCGCCCGTTATTCCACCCGCCGCGTATACGGGTATAGCCGGCTATCTCACGGTCTGACACGATAGCGGTCTCACTCCCTACAAACTGCTGACACTCCCTTGAATCGGGCACAGGATTCTCTCCTAAGAAGAATCCTGCATCCACCATCAGCGACCTATCCTTTGGCTCAGGATAGCTGATACGATAGAACGAGGCCTTAGGAGCTGTGGTGATCTCGGTCTTTATACCGTTCTCTTCAAATTCCGTGGCATAATAGCCCAGGGAGATCTCCTCAAATTTTCGATGAGCTATATGGTCGAGTGAGGTTAAACCACCTGTGAAGGGCATAAGCAGTATATTGCCATATTTTGGTCCACCTCCCGTGCCGCTCACATGAACCTGTGCGAAGCCATTCACTTGGGTAGGCATCGGTAGCCAACCGCTGTTAGGCGATACGGTACAATCCGGTGACGGTTTAACCATACCGAAAGGAGAGCTTGGTCCTATGAACACACGTCCCAACCCTTCTGAGCCTATCTTAGGGTCGACATATCGCCATAGTTCCTCAGCGTAAACATTACTTGCCGCAAAAAGTAGAATAGTACAAATCAGAGATCGCATAAAAAAATTATATCAATTCATAATGCATAATTCATAATTCACAATTCATAATGCTCAATATTCAATACTCAATGCTTAATTCATAATTCACAATGCAGAATCATTATGAATTATGAATTATGAATTATGCATTATATTCCCAGTCCGTCTATAAACGACATCGGCACTGCCTTGCGCTGCACTATGCTCGAACCGGGTGGCACTGAATTAGTGAGCCATATGTTACCACCTATCACTGAGTCGCGACCCACGGTGATGCGACCCAAGACGGTGGCATTAGAATAGATAGTTACATTGTCTTCGATTATCGGATGTCGCGGTATGTTGATAGGATGGCCCTCGCTGTCAAGGGAGAAGTTCTTCGCTCCCAAAGTCACACCCTGATAAAGTGTGACATGATGACCGATTATGCAGGTCTCACCTATCACTACGCCGGTACCATGGTCAATAGCGAAGTACTCTCCGATCTGTGCTCCCGGATGAATATCGATACCCGTCTCGGAATGTGCAAGCTCGGTAAGTATTCGTGGAATCACCGGTATGCCGAGTGTGAGCAGTGCATGTGCCACACGGTAATGCACCATTGCCTGAACCACCGGATAACAAAGTATGATCTCTCCGAAGTTGTCTACCGCCGGATCATTGTTGAACACAGCCTCCACATCTGTATAGAGCAGCCGCTTAATCTCCGGCAGGAGATCAATAAACTTAAGGGCGAGTTCTTTGGCCTGTGTGTCCAATTCATCACAAAGTCCCTCATTATCGAATTTGAGTCCGTGAGCTATCTCACACGAAAGCAAATTGTAGAGCTGTTCCAGAGCGGTACCTATGGAATAAGAGCGCATAGTTGCGCTATTGCGCTGACGGTCGAAGAAATCGGGAAATACAACAGTCTTGATCAGTCGTATTGCATCCTTAAGACGGTCGACAGAGGGAAATTGTCCCGTGCCATGAGGTATCATGCGCTTCTCTTCGGGAGAGGCGAAAGAGAGCAGGGTCGTGTTCTTAAGCAACACATTCTCAACATCCAATATCATCTTTATCCGTTTATTAATTCATAATTCATAATGCACAACATTAATGCATAATTCATAATGCACAATGCATAATATAATGCACAATGCATAATTT
>CAMWZE010000256.1 GCA_947178685.1 uncultured Porphyromonadaceae bacterium | reverse complement strand
TGCCAATACTTTTTACAAAATTATAAAAATTATGCGAATGTAGATAAAAATCACGAGATTTTTACACCGTCAGTCTAAATAAATTTTTTATTTAGAGGAAAGTTAGAAAATTTATTTATTTCTGATTATCCCCTAACATCCAAAGGTATAATTCAGGAGTCAGCTTTACTTCACTTCCGTCAATCGCAATACCCGTGAGAAGATTTCATAATATCGGGTTAGTTTTTTTAAGACTATTTTGAAGTTGATTGCCTGACTCCAAATAAGGAATTTTCAGACTTTGCAAAATTACTATTTATTTCATGGGTGGTAAATACTTGATATGATACTATTTTAACCGATTGTTGACTAATATTGATTTTATGTTTTAAAACAGATTATTTCCTTTGTCCTCAGCCATTTTTATTCCTAATTTCGCATACCCTTCATTCTCTCCTTTTATTTTATAAACTGACCTGACCCGAAATGGCTGACAAAATTATAACCGAAATAACCCCACTCTCCAAGAAAGACTGTTTCTATCTTGTAGACCGACTTAAAGACCGATTCACATTCCCGGTGCATCGTCACAGTGAGTTTGAGCTTAACTTTCTCACTAATTGCAAAGGGGCCCGTAGAATTGTCGGCGACTCGGTTGAAACGATTGGTGAATTCGACCTTGTGCTCGTTGGTCACGGAATAGAGCATGGGTGGGAACAACATGAATGTGTCAGCTCCAATATGCGTGAGATCACCATTCAATTTGCTGAAGATCTTCTCGGAGATTCTTTGCTCGGGAAAAAACAGCTCGATAAGGTTAGAAATATGCTCACTGAAAGCTCCAACGGTATTGCTTTCCCTCTCCCAACCATCTTGAAAGCATATTCCAGACTCGAACGTCTTTCTAAAACTGACTCCGGCTTCAATGGTCTTCTCGAATTTCTCGCTCTCCTTAATGATATAGCGGAAGCGGGCAATTACCGACTATTGGCAAGCTCTTCATTTGCATCTGTCGAGCCTGCTTGCGATAGCCGGAGAGTACAGAAAGTGCAGGAATTTATCGAAACAAACTATAAGCAGGAGATTCGTCTTAATACAATAGCCTCACTCGTGGGAATGGCTCCTACTGCTTTCAGCCGTTTCTTCAAACTGCGCACCGGTAAATCAATCTCCGATTATATTATAGATGTGAGGCTCGGACACGCTTCCCGTCTTTTGGTGGATTCCACAACATCTATCGCGGAAATAAGCTACGAATGCGGATTCAACAACATATCTAATTTCAACCGGATCTTCAAGAAAAAGAAAGGTCACTCTCCCAAGATTTTCCGCGACCTATACCAACATCATAAGAAACTTGTATAATCTTACCACAATGAAATCAATCCCTGTCAAATCGCTGATGCCCGCATTCTTTGCAATGGTAGTATTGGCCGGAAACGCCAAAGTGGAGCTTCCCGACATAATAAGCAGCAATGCCGTGCTACAGCAGAATTCCGATGCAAAACTTTGGGGCTGGGCGAAACCCGGCTCCACTATCGAAATCAATCCGTCCTGGAGTTCTGAATCATTCAAAGCCCAAGCTGATAAAGTTAACGGAAATTGGGAAATCAACCTGCCAACACCTGAAGCCTCTTTCACACCATATCACATTACGTTCAATGATGGCGACGGCGAAGTGAAGATTGACAATATCTTGATGGGCGAAGTATGGTTCTGCTCCGGACAGTCGAATATGGAGATGCCTCTACGCGGATATGGCGTGCAACCCATTGAGGGTGCCGGCGAAGCCATAGCTTATGCGTCAAAATATCCTGGAATTCGTATGGCTAACATACCTAAAAAAGCCTCCTATACACCACAGGATAAAGTTGAGGGGAAATGGAAAACCTCCAATCCTGCCGATGCCGCTGAATTTTCCGCCCTCGCCTATTTCTTTGCCCGCTCTCTCTCCGACATTCTCAATGTCCCAATTGGTATCATCAACTGCGCTTATGGAGGATCTAAAGTGGAGGGGTGGATCCCGAAATGGAAACTCGACACGTACCCCGATTGGGATATGGCCTCGGAGGAAAACAAAGAGATGGGCGAATGGGAAAGAATTGGCGTTATGTATAACGCTATGCTCAAGCCTGTGATCGGCTACACAGTTAAAGGCTTCCTCTGGAACCAAGGGGAATCTAACGTGGGACGCCACCATGAATATCCACAGCATCAGAAGGATATGGTGGAGATATGGCGCGATGAATGGGGACTCGGACAACTTCCATTCTATTTCGTAGAGCTTCCCGGATGGGAGTACAGTAATCCCGATGGTGACGATGCCGCTAAATTCCGTGAGTGTCAACACAAAGCCGCCGAGATTTTACCCAACAGCGGGATTGTCTGCACCTCCGACCTTGTGTATCCCTTCGAACTTAAGGATATCCACGCCCGAAAGAAGAAGGAGATCGGTGAAAGACTTGCTTTCATGGCAGGGGCCCGCACATACGGCATAAACGGATTGCCTCATCAGTTCCCCTCCTTTAAATCCGTAGACTTGCAGGGCGACAAGGCTGTCTTGACTTTCAACAATGCCGTGGGTGGGCTTAACCCTAATATCGATCTGCCGGGTTTCGAAGTGGCGGGTGAGGATAAGGTGTTTTATCCGGCTCAGGCTTCCGAAGATTGGAACTGGCCTTTCTCCGTAACTGTCTCCAGCGACAAGGTTAAGGATATTAAATCAGTTCGCTACTGTTTCAAGAACTTTGCAATCGGCCAATTGAAAGATATGTACGGTCTCCCACTCATACCTTTCCGCACCGACAACTGGTGACATATCGAGATAAAATTTAATGCGTTTTGATTAATAGCAATATTCCATCATACGCCTCAGATAGCCATCTAAACTTGGCACACACTTATTTATTGTATATTTAATATGAGATATTCAAAATACTTAGGATTAGCTCTCATCGGAGCTTCAATTCTTGCTTCCGGTTGCAACTCGAAGAAAGACAACCCGCAATCCGACACTTCCAAATTCGTAACCGTAAAAGATGGAGAGTTCTATATCGGTGATTCTTTATACCGCTACGTCGGCACCAACTTCTGGTATGGTGCAATTCTCGCCTCCGAAGGTGAAGGGGGCAACCGCGAGCGTCTCTCCCGCGAGCTCGACACGCTTCAGAGCATCGGCATCAACAATCTACGCATACTTGTAGGTGGAGATGGAGAAGAGGGATTGCCTTCCCACATCTCCCCTACCCTTCAACCGGCTCCCGGTATTTATAACACTCAAGTGCTCGAAGGTCTCGACTATCTGCTTGATGAGCTGGAGAAGCGCGATATGAAAGCGGTGCTTTATCTCAACAATGCGTGGGAATGGAGCGGTGGATTCTCCACCTATCTGGAGTGGGCCGGTGAAGGTAAGGCAGTGAATCCCTCGATAGATGGGTATCCGGAATACATGGCTTATACATCAAAATTCACTCTCAATGACTCTGCCATGAACATGGCGGCCAGACATGTAAAAAACATAGTGTCGCGCACCAACAGCGTCACCGGGAAGCCCTATGCTGAATCCCCGGCCATCATGTCTTGGCAGATTGCCAATGAACCTCGCTGTTTCGATCCGGCCAACAAAGAGAAGTTTGCTGAATGGATCCAAAACACGGCATCCCTCATCAAAAGCATAGATCCAAATCACCTTGTCTCTACCGGAAGTGAGGGTATGTGGGGTTGCGAGGGTGATATCGACCTCTGGACCAAGATTCATTCTTTCCCTGAAGTGGATTATGCAACAATCCATATTTGGCCTTACAACTGGAACTGGGTGACAGCATCAACAGTTACTGACAGTATCTCAGCGGCCTGCCGCAACACATCGGAATATATAAACTC
>CAMWZE010000255.1 GCA_947178685.1 uncultured Porphyromonadaceae bacterium | reverse complement strand
CTTCCAGAGGTTGTGTTCGAAGTCATACTTGAAGCCGGTGGTGGTCACGTCAGCCTCAGCCTTTGGAGCGATGATATATTGCCAGGAGATACCCTCAAGATCCTGTGCAAGGGTAATCTCGTTTCTGCTGAATGCCGTGATTCTGTATTTGGGGTTCGCAAATGCGGCCTCAGAGGGAACGTAGGGGAAGGGGGTGTCCGCCGGTAGAATCAGGTAGAGATTAGCTCCTTCCGGGGAGAGGGTGAAAGTGGAGTTGACTACCTCGGCAGCCACTCGGAAGTCTTCACCATTGTCCGGATTGTTGACTTCATAACCCGGCAGGGAGTGAACGCCGGTGTTCACATAAAATGTTCCCGATGTTCCCGGATCAAAGGTATAGCTTCCGGAGGTTTCTGAGCCGGTGTTCCCGAAGGTGAGTATGTTGGCATACACACCTTCAGCTTCCTTCGCGCCCGGGCCGCCGCTCCACCATTCGGTCGGGTTGCTTTCCGGACCGCATCCCATGTTGCCGTCTTTTGTGCCGTCTACAGCCCATTACTTGGTTGACCCGTTGGTCAGAGAGCTCATGTAGGGGGCGAAATCAAAGATGGTCTTCGTGATAACGATAGTCCCGGTCACGGTGCCGTCAGACACTCCGTTGGAGTTACCCACTTTCATTTCGACGGGGTAATCGCCGGCTATGGTGATGAGGTCTTTATAAGTCAGGGATGTCGAGGGCTTGGTGTTTCCGTTTACATACCAGATAGGATAGACTCCCACCGCCTTGTTGCCATTTTTGTCGAGGATGTTGAGCTCCACATTGTTCAGATCATCCACACTGATGCCGATCTGATAGTCGGAAGCCTGAGGAATGCCTGCCATTGAGGGTTCGTTGATATGCTCGCTCGCGCAGGCTGTCATGACGAGCAGTGCTCCCGTCATAACGCTGTTCCTTATGATGTTATTTTTGGTTTTCATGTTTGCTTACTTTTAAGGAAGGGTATTACTGGAAATACTGGTCATTCTGCTTGAGAGTGCCACGACATTTGTCGATTTCGTCCTGCGGGAAGGGGAGGTATTTCTTAGTGTCTGTGTAGTTGCCTGTGCGGTCGTCAGGAATCTCATTGCCGGCCACGAGATAATCTTTAGCAAGACCGGTGCGGATGAGGTCCCAGTAACGTTTTCCTTCGCCGAGGAATTCCCATGCACGCTCCTGAATGATGTTATCCTGAGTGGCTGGTACTGAGGAAAGACCTGCACGTGTGCGAACCATGTCAAGATAAGTCTGAGCATTGGGAGATCCGAGTTCAGCCGCGTTGAGAAGACATTCTGAATAGCGGTAGAGACGGAGGTTGTTGTTATAGTTGAGCACAGCATCAGCAATCTGGCCGGAGTTGCCGCCGATTTTACCGGCATATTTTGCAAGGAAGTAGCCGGTGTCCTGGAAGCCCTCTTTATATGAGCCGGGAGCAGGTTGCCAGATTGATGCGTCACGACGGGAGTCGTTGGCTGCATATGAATCATAAGTTGACTTACGAACGGTGCCGAAGCCCCAGCCTGTATTGTCGTGGATACCGTCTGAAGAGTCGTAACCACGGGGAAGAATCATACAGGGAACGACTGTGCCGCCGGCTGTGCCACCCCAAGACCAGTTACGGTTTGCAAGATAGTCGGAATAGTTGATTTCGAAGATTGATTCGTCACACCATTCGCCCGCTACATCCCAGATTGAAGCGAAGTCAGACATGAGCTGATATTTGCCTGAGCTGATGATTTCCTCCATATACTTCAGGGCGGTAGACTTGCGGCTTGCGTCGTTCTGATACATCACCACTTCAGCATAGAGCATATAGACGAAATGCTTGGTGACGCGGCCGAGTTCAGCCCCTGTTGTCTTTTCCGGCAGAGCATCCAGTTCAATCACTCTCTCTATGTCATCCATGATGAACTCATAGACTTCGTCAGCCGAATACTGCGGAGCGAGATAATCGCCGGATAGATTCTCAGTGTAGTATGCGATGTTTCCCCACCAGTGCCAGAGATAATTGTAGAAGAAGGCGCGGAGTGCAAGAGCCTGCGATTCATAATAATCTCTGTTGGCCAATTCCTTCGCTGTCTCCGGTTGCCAGTAGGTATACATGTAATGGATGGCGTCGTTGCAACGCTTCACGCCTGAGTATGCGTTGGAGTAGTTTGTGCTCAACACTACTGTGGGAGTGACATTGAAGTTGAACACCATCTTCCACTGGTTCATGTCGTTCACGTCGCCACCACCGGGGAAGCACTGGTCTGCGAGCACTTCCGGATAGATGTTTATGCCGCAGTAGTTGTTGGCGTAGTCAAACCAGTGGAGAGGATCGTAGGCGGCCACGATCGCCTGCTGGATGTTTGACTCTTTTTTATAATATTCTTCGACCGGGTCTTGGGTGTTATTGTTGATTTCCAGCCACTCGCTGCCGCAGGAAGTAAGGCTTAATCCCATTCCGGCAAGGGCGACAGTGAGAAGATATTTATTGAGTTTCATTTTGATTGTCTCTTGATTAAGGATTGTGAAAATTAGATTGACACGTTGAAACCGATTGAGAATGTGCGTGCTTCCGGATAGTTGCCGTAGTCAATACCGATATTTGTACCGCTGCCAATCTCAGGAGTGAAGCCGTGATATTTGGTTGCAGTGAAGAGGTTCTCACCCATGACGAATACGCGGATGTTGTCGAAACCGATCTTCCTCACGATATTGAAAGGAAGAGTATAGGAGAGGGTGAGGTTAGCCAAGCGGAGGTATGCACCATTGTGGATATAGAGATCGGAGCTCTGCCAGTTGCGGGTTTCGCTCAGACGGTAGATAGGAATTTTGTTGGAAGTTCCTTCGCCGGTCCAGCGGTTGAGCATCCAAGAAGGGAGGTTCTTCGCGGGAGTGTCGCCACGCAATGAAGCGTCGTAAATCTGGTTGCCCCATACGCCCTGGAAGTATGCGGTGAGCTGCAATCCTTTCCAACCTAAGCCTACGTTGAAACCATAAGTCCAGTCGGGAAGACCCTTACCGATTTTTGTACGGTCATCAGCATTGATTGTGCCGTCGCCGTTGGTGTCGACAAATATTACGTCACCGGGCTGGCCGTAGTAAGAAGTCTGGCTGGAGCTGAGTCCGTATTTCTGGTTGTAAGCATCTGCTTCTGCCTGGTTCTGGAGGATACCGGCTGTCTTGTAGCCATAGAAATAGGGGAAGACTTCGCCATTCATTGCGCGGGCGATATCGCCGGCTGTCGCGTTGTTCTCAACAGACATCCATCCGTCGGCATTACCGAGGTTCACGAGCTTGTTCTTTACGTAGGAGAGGTTACCGCTCAGGTTCACCTCAAATTCACCGAAGTTGTGAGCCCAACGAAGTTCCATTTCGACACCGGTGTTGTCCATTGTTCCGACATTGCCGATCGGAGCAGTCTCGCCGACGTAGGTAGGAATCATCATGGTCATAAGCATACCGGTGGTGCGTTTCTTATACCAGTCGATAGTAAACTGGAGAGAGTTGTCAAGGAAACCGAAGTCAAGACCAACGTCAGTCTGGGTTGATTCCTCCCATTTCAGGTCAGGATTGGGAAGGCCGGATGCCTTGGAACCGTAAGTCTGGCTTGAACCCTCGGGACCGAAATAATAGTTGTTGTTGCCATCGGTGAGCACTGTGTAACGGAAGTCGCCGATAGATTCGTTACCGTTCTTACCCCAAGAGAAACGTACCTTAGTGTTGCTCCACCAAGAGGGACGGCTTTCAAGGAATTTCTCGCTTGTAGGATTCCAACCGAGAGAGAAGGAGGGGAAGGTTGCCCATTTGTGGTTTGCACCGAAGCGAGAGGAACCGTCGCGACGTACAGTTACCTCTGCCATGTA
>CAMWZE010000254.1 GCA_947178685.1 uncultured Porphyromonadaceae bacterium | reverse complement strand
GCATGGATAAAGGGCGAAAATCCGGTCAAAAACGGTGAAAACTGTGTCATATACAGATTTGGCACTCTAAGATACATGGCTGATAATGAGGATGAACATATTTTCGCACACTTTGACCGAAGAAAAGCACGAAAATTGACGGTAATGAAATAATTTTGCAATCGGACAATCAGAGCCACAGCAGCCCCTGATGCCGGACATGAAAAATAAGTAATCACATAAATATACCGACATGAAACGAACTGGACTCGTCTCGCTGATGATCGCCGCTACGATAGGGAGTGCTCCCGTCGTGGCCCAGACAGCGGAAGACTTCATCCCTTATCAGACCACAGAGCTGCGGATGCCTTCGGTGCCCCTGCTTATGAATGACCCATATTTCTCGATATGGTCGAACTATGATAACCTTAACGACGGCCCAACCCGCCACTGGTGTGAGCATGAGAAAGGGATCGACGGCATACTCCGTGTGGATGGTGTGGCCTACAGATTCATGGGCTCGCAGAAAGAGAATCTCCTGAAAGGTATCGCCCCCCTTACTGTGGATGGCGAAGGCTGGAGTGGAAAAGTGAAGTATACGTCCCAGAGAGGCACCGGCTGGACAGAGGCCGATTTCGACGACTCCGGCTGGGCCACCGAGACCGCCGCTTGGGGCACGAAGGGGGAATACCCAAATGTCAATAATCCCTGGACCGGTGACAATAAGGATATCTATGTGCGCCGCGAGGTAAATCTCTCAGATGCCGACCTTGCAAAAGACCTATGGGTAAAATTCTCTCACGACGACGTGTTTGACCTCTATATAAACGGAGTGAAGATAGTCTCGACCGGCGAGACCTGGAAACAGGGGGAGATGGCCCGCCTCACCGATGAGCAGAAAAAAGCTCTCAAGGCCGGCCGTAACGTTATCTCCGCTCACTGCCATAACACCTCCGGAGGCTCATATATAGACTTCGGTCTCTATGAGAATATTCTTGACCCGAGCAGCGAGGTTGTGAAGGCTCAGCAGAATTCCGTAGATGTGATGGCCACCAGCACATACTACAATTTCACTTGCGGTCCGATGAATCTCGACCTCGTGTTTACAGCTCCAATGCTGATTGACGATCTCGACCTGATCTCAACTCCGATCAACTATATCTCATATCAGGTGACATCGAACGACGGGAACAAGCACGATGTGCAGTTCTATCTCGCCACTACAGCTCAGTTCACCGTAAACGAGATGAACCAGCCCACAATCTCCGAAATTGTAAAGGAGGGTGGTGTGGAATACCTTAAGGCCGGTTCGGAGGAGCAGAATGTGCTCGGACGTTCGGGCGATATGATATCGATTGACTGGGGTTACCTCTATATTCCCGCAATCAACGGCAAGATCGCCGTGGCCGACAATATGACGGCAGAGTCATCGTTCGCTGCTACCGGTAAACTGCCCCAAAACCTCAAAGGGAGTGTGAGAAGCACATCGCTCAGCAATATGCCGGTGCTTGTGTTCTGCAACGATCTCGGCAAGGTGAAAGATGCCCGCGACTTCATGATGATCGGTTATGACGAGGTCTATGACATGCAGTATATGGGTAAGAACTACAAGGCATATTACGCACGCGACGGAAAGACCATCTTCGACGCCTTCAAGGAGCTGCAGAAAGATTACCCCTCCATCATGGCCCGTTGCCGTGACCTTGACAAGATGATATGGGACGATGCCCTGGCGGCAGGTAACGTAAAATATGCCGAAACCCTTGCCGGATGCTACCGCCATGTTATGGCGGCTCACAAGCTCTTCCAGGATGAGACCGGAAAGGCCCTCTACTTCTCAAAAGAAAATAAATCTAACGGGTGTGTCAACACTGTTGACCTAACTTATCCCGAGTGTCCCCTCTATCTCATCTATAATCCGGAGCTCCAGAAGGGTATGATCCTCTCCATTCTTGACTACGCCCTCTCTGATGCCCGCAAGGGTAAGAACTGCGCCGCGCACGACCTCGGTCAGTATCCCCTTGCCAACGGTCAGGTATACGGCGACTCCATGCCGCTTGAGGAATCGGCCAATATCCTTATTCTTGCCGACGCCATCTGCCGCATCACCGGTGATGGCGAATGGCTGAAGCCCTATAGAAACGTGCTCAAGACCTGGGCCGACTATTGCCGCGCCGAGGGTCAGAACCCCGGCAACCAGCTCTGCACCGACGACTTCAAGGGCCCGAGCGAGCAGAACACCAATCTCTCGATCAAGGCTATCCTCGCTGTGGCTGCGTATGCCGACCTTATCCCTTATATCGGCGGCAACACCCGCGACATAGAGAAATTCAACCAGTATGCCAAAGAGATGGCTCTTCTTTGGGAAGCCGATGCACGTGACGGCGACCACTACCGTATGGAGTTCCACAAGCCCGGCACATGGAGCCAGAAATATAATCTCGTATGGGACAAGATGTGGGGCCTCAATCTATTCCCCGCAGAGGTGCTCGACCGCGAGATAAAATATTATCTCACCAAGCAGCAGAAATATGGACTTCCCCTTGACTGCCGTGATCTTCAGACCAAGAGCGACTGGATTCTATGGACAGCCGCTATGGCTCCCGACACCGACACATTCCTTCAGTTTGCCGACCGCCACTATGACTATGTGAACGAAACTCCGTCACGTATTCCCCTCAGCGACTACTACACCGCCAACGATGCAAGAAGCTGTAATTTCAGCGCACGCTCAGTGATAGGCGGCCTTTGGATGAAGGTGCTTATGGATAAATATATGAAACAGCCCGAGGCTTCCGCATGGGAGCCGAAGGGGAACCATATCAAGACCCGCTGGGCCGCCGAGGTCAATCCCGAATGCCCGCTTCCGGAATATCCACGTCCTCTCATGCAGAGAAACGACTGGAAGAACCTCAACGGACTCTGGGAGTATGCCATAACAGACGCCAACTCCACACCGAAGGAGTTTGAGGGTGAAATCCTGGTGCCCTTCGCCATCGAATCGAGTCTCTCCGGAGTGATGCGTCCTCTTGAGCCCGGGAAAGCATTGTGGTATAAGAAGGAGATTGAGGTCCCTGCTGAATGGAACGGCAAGAAGGTGCTGATGCACTTTGGCGCAGTAGACTATCAGGCCGACGTATATGCCGGTGGCACCGTCGGACGCAACCGTATCGGCTCTCACATCGGCGGTCACACATCTTTCACCGTAGACCTCACCAACCGTATAGAGGATGGAAAGGTTACCGTATATGTGAAGGTGATTGACGAGACAGATCCGGGTATGCAGCCTGTGGGTAAGCAGCGTCGTTATCCCATAGGAGGAGGCGACATCAACTATACCTCCACCTCCGGTATATGGCAGACCGTATGGATGGAACCGGTGGAGAACACTTATATCTCCGATATCCGCACCACTCCCAATATTGACAAGGGGACGCTTACATTTAATGTGGCGCTCACCGGCAATGCAGACGGCAATGTAAAGGTAGCCGTAAAAGATGGCAATAATGTAGTGGCCGAGAAGAGTGTGGCGGCAGCTTCTGCATCCAATATAGAGTTGGCAATTCCCGACGCAAAACTCTGGAGCCCCACGAATCCCTTCCTTTATGGCGTGGAGGTGACTTACGACGGTGGGAACGGTAAGGATGAGGTGGAGAGTTATGCTGCAATGCGCAAGATCTCCTATGGAAAAGATAAAGATGGTTTCCAGCGTCTTATGCTCAATAATAAGCCACTCTTCCAGTTCGGCCCCCTCGACCAGGGTTATTGGCCCGACGGCATCATGACCGCTCCCACCGACGAGGCCCTGCGTTATGATCTTGAAAAGACAAAGGATTGGGGTTTCAACATGGTGCGCAAGCATATGAAGGTAGAGCCCGCCCGCTGGTAC
>CAMWZE010000253.1 GCA_947178685.1 uncultured Porphyromonadaceae bacterium | reverse complement strand
TTGAGTTCGGTGCTGAGATCGTTGCTCCCGAAGCTCCAGTGAAAGAGGGTTACATATTCGATGGCTGGGTAGATCTTCCCGAGACAATGCCGGCTCAAGACCTTGTGATTATGGGCACCATGTCAGAAGATCCCACTTCATCTGTCAATATCATTGGCGTTAACGGTGATGAGAACGTCACTGTATACACCATCAACGGACGTCTCCTTTACAACAACGTCAAAGCCGCAGATGTAGCCCGTCGTCTCACACCGGGTCTCTACATCATCAACGGCAAGAAAGTAATGGTGAAATAATCCTAACAAACTAACAAAATATCCAATCTATGTTTAAATCTATTCCGAAGACGCTGCTTCCGGCTATGTGTGTGGCCGCAACGTTTATTGCGAACGGTGCAACCCGCTCTCCGGAAGAGGCTAAACTGATCGCCGCCGACTTCTTCAAGGCGGAGCAGGTCAGCCGTCTGGCTAATCAGGATGCACTTACCCTGGTGCACGTGGTCAACAATGGTTCTTTGGCCCCGGTCAGCTATGTATTTAACGCCAACGACGGGAAAGGATTCATCATTGTCTCTGCCGAGACAGAAGCAATCCCCGTGATTGGCTATTCATTCACTAACATCTGGGATCCGACAGCGATTCCCGGCATCGCACAGACTATTCTTTCTGAATCTGTGTTCGAGAGCTACGAGCCCGCAAGACGTTCTACTCGTGCCGAGGCCGGTGAAAAACTTCTCAAAACCCCCGAATGGAGCCAGGAAGCTCCCTTCAACAATAATATTCCTAACCGCCGACTCACCGGCTGTGTGGGCGTGGCCCTCGCCGAGATTATGAAATATCATAACACTCCGGCAACACGTCCATCTTCATTGGTTAACTCCGGAGAAGACACTGCCTACGATTGGGATACCATGCGTATGGACAACTACCGAACCGGTTACTCTGAGGCGGAGTCAAACGCAGTGGCTACTCTCGTTGCTGATGCCGCTATCGGTATAGGAACCGACTTCGGCATGTCGAGCTCAAGCGCATTCGAGGTAAAGGTGCCCTATGCCCTCACCTCTATGTTCGGCTATGATGCAGGTGTCTCCTACAAGAAGCTCTCTGAAATCAGCCAGAATGAATGGGTGAATATCCTCGTCAAAGAGATCGAGGAGTCACGTCCCGTGCTTTTCAGCGGTCAGGATGTATCTGCCGGCCATGCTTTCGTGTGCGACGGTTACAATACTGATGCTTCCGGCGCTACCCGCCTCCACTTCAACTGGGGCTGGGGCGGTTCGGCCAACGGCTATTTCACTCCCGGCGCTCTTAACCCGGTGGTAAGCAAGGCTCACAGCTACAACAATCTGCAGACTATCGTCTACAACATCAAGCCGGCTACCAATAATATCAATTGGTCGAACATTCACCTCACCAATGATGAGAATCAGCCCGGTCTTACTCTTGACGTAACAGACATCACCTCTGCCGACAGTTTCACTGTAAGAGCGGGTTCCTTGAAGAATATCTCCAACACCGACTTCACAGGCAAGCTTTCAATAGCCCTCTTCGACGAGAGCGGTAAACAGAAGGCTCTCCTGAACGATGGAAGAAACTTCAACCTCATCGCTCTTCAGGTGTGGAATTATGTAGATTTCACTGGTAAGGTACCTGCCGGTGTCTCTGTGGCTTCTACCGACGTGGTTCGTCTCGTCACTATGGCCAACGGTGAGTCTGAATGGCGTCCTGTTGCAGGTGATCTCCTCGTGGCTGGTGAGGCTCGTGCTATGAACGGCACTCTCCCCTACTTCACCATCAACTATCCGGGATCCAGCAGCAGCTACACCATCTCTTACGATGCACCTCAGGTGGTAAAAGGTCGTGACTACACTTTCAAAGTGGTGAATGAGAAGTCTGCAATCAATGTGATCACTGTAAAGGCAAACGGCGTAATCCTTTCTCCTGATGCCTCCGATAACTACAAGATCACTAACGTTCTTGCCGACCAGAATATCACTGTCATTGTTCAGAACAAGAATGACGTGGTTTCCACGAGAATCCTATGGATGGAGGCCGGCAATCTCAAGAACCTCCTTGACGAGAATGAGACCTCTTCAGTGAAAGACCTCACCCTCTACGGAACGATGAATGCTGAAGACTTCACTTTCATCCGTGAGCGCATGAAGATCGAGCGTCTTGACATCTCTAAGGTTACTATCGTGGCACAGGGTTCAAATCCTGCCAACGCTATCCCGGCTAAGGCTTTCATGAGCTATCGCTCGCTTAAGCAAGTACTGCTCCCCGAGAACCTTACCACACTCAAGAATGCTTGTTTCGGTCAGACAGGTCTTACCTCAGTAGAGATTCCGGCAAGTGTGTCTACTTGGGAATACAACGTTTTCGCCAACAGTACCGCTCTGCGTGAGGTGACTGTGCGTCGCGCTGCTCCGGTTTGGATCAACTGGTGTGTATTCACCAACACTCCTCAAGCCAAGCTTACAGTTCCTGTTGGATCTGCTGCAGCTTATGGCGCAAAGGACTATTGGAAAGACTTCAAGGAGATCATCGAGGAGAATCCTACATCTCCATCTACCTACAAAGTAACTATCGCTGACAATAAGGATATCACCATCAATCCAATCTCTTGGAAAACTGATTTCCCGGTGCCTGATCCCAGCTGGGGTATCTATGCTGAGAAATATGAGTTCCAGGTAGAGACTGCTCCAAATCTTGGTGATGCCATACTTGAGGTTTATGCCAACAATTCTCTTCTCTCTCCAAGAGCAGACGGTGCCTATGAATATACTATAACTTCACCCACTGTCATCCACGTTAATCTTCGTCAACCCGAACCTACAACTATCGATAAGACTTGGAAGATTACAGGTGCTGATGGTGGTGTAGGTCTCGTTTCTGAGATTATAAACGCACCCCTCAAGCAGAACTTTACAGTTCGTGCCAATGCCATCAAGGTACCTGCAGGTAACGATGCCTCCAAGTTCTTTGCAATGGTTCTTACCGACAAGAACGGTGCTATCAAGGAGTTCATCTCTCAGGTATTCACCAACATGATGCTCAACTCCGGCAATGTTCTTTACAACTTCACTTGTAATATCAGCAAGTCTACAATAAAGGAGGGTAATGAGATTCGTCTCGCAACTTCCTACAACAAGAAGAACTGGGAGCTTGTAACAGCCGATTCCGACACAGTCACCGATCGCATCAGTGCCATAGGCAACCGTGTGGTTTACCACACAATTACTATGCCTCAGACAGTAAACGGTGCAAATATTGAGGGTGCTGCTACACAGATTGTGCGTGGTATGCCTTTCAATCTGAAAGTAACTCCGGTTGCACCTACCCAGCGTGTTACTGTAGCTGTCAATGGCATCAACAAGGCTGTTTCCGCAGCCGTAGCGAATGTGTCAATTCCGGCAGTGCTCGAGGATCTGGAGGTATCTATTCAGGTAAACGATGCTGATGCAAGCGACTATGTTGTAGTCAATGTCAGCGAGGGTCAGCTCGCATCAAAGATTGCGGAATGTCCAGATCGTCTCAAGTTGGTTGGTACAATCAATTCAAGCGACTTTGATGCATTCCGTGCTCATGCCGGCAACATCGTAGACCTCGATCTTTCTGACGTGACTATAAAGGGTGTGGCTCTGACTACGGCTAACGCTATCCCTGAGAATGCATTTGCTCCTGCTCTATCAACAGGCTCATCTGCTCTCAGAACCATCATTCTTCCTGCAAAACTGGAAAGAATCTACAACAATGCTTTCGCTCGTTGTCTTGCTCTCACCAGCATTACAATCCCTGCCACCGTAAACTATGTAGGAACAAGTGCATTTAGTCAGTGTACCTCACTCAAGGAGATTACTATGGAGGGCACT
>CAMWZE010000252.1 GCA_947178685.1 uncultured Porphyromonadaceae bacterium | reverse complement strand
AATGAGTGAACAGGTTTCTATTGATGTGACCAATTATTGTGATAAAGGATGTGGGTTTTGTTATAATCAGAGTTCTAAAGAGGGACAATCTAATTGGACTGGGGATGAATTACTTTCCTTTCTGATAGATTGTGTGAACTCTGGTGTTAAGGCCATATCTTTCGGAGGGGGAGAGCCCTTAAGTTTCGAGGATTTATTCAAGATTACTAAAGCATTATCTTCTATGGCTTTCGTATCTGTCACCACTAATGGTCTACTATTAGATACTCCTCAAATATTTGACCAGGTTATACATAGTGGGATTGATAAAATCCATATAACCATTCATTTTCCGGAAAAATTAGATGAAGTAGACCGTGTCATTAATCAAATTATTAGGCTACAACATACCAATACAATTTTATGTGGAGTAAATCTTCTCGTTTCTAATAAGAATTATTTAGAGGCCCGAAGAGTATATAAGGATTTAAGAAAAATCCTTATGCCTAAAAATATTATTTTGGTTCCTATGCGATATAAGAATAGTCCCTCTTTACAGCAATTAAGTGATGTTGCAAATGGCGAACCATTTCAGTCTCCCTCTTGCCTTCTTAAATGCGGCTATTCGAGAACCTTTTGCTCTGTGTCTTATGATAAGAAAGTGAATTGGTGTAGTTACGCTCTCGGCAAAGAGAAACTTGAAAGTTTAGACTATGCGGGGTTAGAGAAAGCTTTAAATCGAGTTATCTTCAGTACCTGTGATACTATTCCCTGAAGGATACTACAGGTTATCACTGATTCAAATCAGTGATAACCTGCCGAATCAAAGTGTCAAGAATCTTTAAAATCATAGTTGGAGCTGATAGTCGGTCACGTCAAGGTAACGACCGAATTTATACCCCACTCTCTTAAAATCGGATACTTGCGAGAACCCCAGTCGTTCGTGGAAACGCCGCGAACCATCGTTCTCCGCCGTGATACACGCAATCAGCGACACATAGCCTCTTCCCCGACACTCCTTAATCAGATGATCCATCAAGACCTGTCCAATGCCATGACCCTCCATACCCGGACGCAGGTATATCGTCGTTTCAAGGGTTAGGGAATAGGCCGCGAAGGTCTTCCACAAATGAACGTAGCAGTAACCCACTACCCTACCCGACTCCACACACACATAGCAGGGGTAGTGTGCCGCGATAGAACGGAGCCGTTCCTCCATCACCTCGGTGGTGGGAGGAACGGTTTCAAATGTGGCCGTGGTATTATCGACATACCACTCATATATCTCGGCTATCTCAGCCGCATCATTTTGCGGCTCCAAAGGTCGGATCTTCATAATCAATCAGTATTTCATATTCACCACTCGCCCATCGGGTGTATTCTCGAAAGAAACAAGATAAGTGGATGAGGCGTCGTCCCATTTCATTGCATCATACATCTCTTTTCCATCCACTGTCACACTCTTCGGTCTTTTCGGAAGCAGCACGCGGGCTATACCGTCTGTCTCAGCCGGACTCTTCGCAACGAATGAATAGCTACCCTTCCCTACCTTCTCGTCGCTCTCCCGGAAAGAAGCCGCCAAGACCTGCGGACGTTTCCTATCCTTCACCTTGGCTATATCAACCAACAGTGTCTGGCTGCCGGGCGTCACAACCTTCTCCTTCACAATAGGCAAGGTGGGATCAAACAGGTCGATGAATGTGCCGTTCAGGAGAAGCGGTTTCTCATCCACGCTCTCATCCATCACAGCCGCTATAACATAAGGGTCGCGATGCAGCAGGAAATTATTCTTTAATGCAAGGGGCGAACGGTCTCCGTATGCTTCAGTCACCCTCTTCATGTAGCCTGCGTCACCACCCTCAGTAAGGATGTGGTCCTTCGGATCATTCCGCATCACCTGCACCTCTCCTTTGCCTACCTTATAATTTCCTTCCGCCGCATCAGCCGGCATATCCATAAGTGAGAATAAATGCTGTGAAGGTGCAGAATAACTGTTACCGCCTGTAGTCCACCATTCCCTTACATTCTGGAAAGGATCTTTGTCGGAACCTACGAAAATAAGACGACCCCCTTTCTTCACCCAATCGGCTATGTGGGTATGCGCCTCCGGATCAAGTGGCTTCATGTTGGAATAGGTCATTACGAGCACGTCGATATCTGCCAATGTTGCCGGCACTCCAAGATTCTCGATATGGACAGTCTTCACGGGCACACCGCGCTTTACAAGCGGAAGCGCAAGACCGTAGAAATTGGCAAGCTGGGGATCGTCGTATCCCTCATGCAACGGGAAACGCTGGAACATAAGGGAGTTGCCCATAAGTATACCGATCCCTTCACTTCCCTCCACTCTGTTCTTCACCACCGGCATCTTGTTGAGGGCATTTATCATCACCTGCATCTGGGTGGAATAGAAACGGGGGATGCGGGTCTTCTTGTCGCTATCGGCCCCCACTTTATAAAGACCTTCGTAGATTCGCTCCGGCCAGGGCATCACCTCATAATCACCTACACCGGGATAAAGGAGCTGGGCAGTGAATGTGGCCTGATAGTTTCGTTTATAGTCATCCCAGTCTTTGGCACGGTCCTCGATCGGATCGGTAAGGAAAAACATTTTGCGTCAGGTGGGTGCAGTCATCGATTCCATGGAGCCATATTCGAGAAACGCAGTCTCAAAAACCCTCTCGTTATATTTGCCGTCATAGAAATTAGGCTCTCGCGAAGTGCCGGTCCACACCTGCGCTATATAGCCATCAACACATGGAAGTGTGGCAAGGCTTGCCTCCGGCGATACAATCTGCCATTGCGAATAGTTGACCAGTGAATGGGTGGGCACATAACACTTTATGTCGCGGCCCAACGACTTGCCATATTCCTTGGCATAGGTGAAGACATCGTTGAGAGCCCGGAGGTAAAGGTGATATTTCAATTTATTGGAGAGATAGGTGGCCTCGGGCGAGGTGTGTTGCGGCTGCCAGTCGGTGCCGTAATATTCTTTCCATTCTCTCTTGAAGGAGTCGCTGTAGCCCGAGCGTGCCCAGAATTCCGGTTCCTCAAGGAAAATGGCATCTATGCCGGCATCAATCACCCGTTTTATATGCTTCTCTTTGATATATGTGAGGAAATCGCGTGAGGGCACTATATATGGCACCATATGGCCGTGCCATATGGTATCGCCACGCTCTGTCACCTGTCCGTCGTCGAGGTGATTGCGTCCGTCCCATTTTCCGGTGAAGTAATCCTGATACTCGCCCCAAGCTATACCGGTCATGAAATGCACTGTATAGCCCTTCTCTTTCCAGCTCTTCACTCTCTCCTCAAAGGCACGGGCACGTCCCTTCGGGTCGCTCGGGTTGCCACCCACGCCATACACCATCACGGCATCGGCTCTGTTGTCGATGCTCGGGCGCCATGCCCGGGAGGTCTGGAAAGTGGTTTTCACTCTGTCGCCGTCGGACGCAGACACTGCTATGGAGCCGCCAAAAGCAAGCAGCGACATCGCCATTATAATGGTTTTATTCATCGGAAATCTATGTTGTTTTACTACAAATTTCATCTCTATCGTCTGCGTTGGCCGTGTTTCCCTGGCCGTTGCAGATTGTCAGGTTGGTTTTCGATGTTCAAATTTAATAAAAAACCGAATGTTATGCAACCATACGGCCTCTATACGGTCTATAAAGACATTTTTGGCAAGATTCAACACATTTCTCCCCGTAAAACCATCCCCGGATAATCGGTTATACCTACATTTCCATACAATTCTGAATAGATTCAGATAATAAATTGTTTGCTATGTGCGTTTATTTTACTAACTTTGCACTGTGATTCAGTTCACCGAACTTTGTTATCACGGGTGTATCAAATGTCATCCGGACTCTTTCGGCCTTACGGAATAAGCC
>CAMWZE010000251.1 GCA_947178685.1 uncultured Porphyromonadaceae bacterium | reverse complement strand
GGTTTATATCATATTGATCTTTAAGTGATTTTGTTCTGTTTTCCCGCTGATGTAGCTGATCGCGCCGAAGCCGCTTCATCTCCACCGATTGCCCCGGATTTTCAAGCACCATGTCGAGCTGATGCAAAAGATCATCGGTGGCCATGTCATAAGCAACTGCCGGCAGTGAAATCACCACCAGCAGTATACTCAGAATTATTATATTTACATGGTTTCTCATCTCGGAAATTATATTTTTTCCGCATTCCCTTTACGCTGACGCAAAAGGGCTTCAAGATAATAATAATCGGCATATGCGAGAGGAACATCTATCTCGCTCCCGGCAGGGAAATGGCCGGTGGAATGAAGCAGTAGGAAACCCTCGTTTTCTCCCACCGGTGAGCGATAGGCATCCGTAAGGGAGGATAGAATGGCATCTGCCTTTTTACGATAGTCCCGGCTTCTCTCCTCATCCACATATTCCGCTAATTCATAAAGACCTGAAGCTATCAGCGAGGCTGCAGAAGCGTCACGAGGCACCTCCGGATTATCCTTCACGTCTGTGCCGGGCGCCTTCATATCCCAGAAAGGCACAAGATCCGACGGCATATTCGGCAGTGAAAGGAACCAATCGGCTATACCTTGTGCATGCTCAAGATATTTCGGATCTTTCGTGAATCGGTAACACATCGTATAGCCATAAAGACCCCAACCTTGGCCACGGCTCCAGAAGGAATCATCGGAAAATCCTTGGGCAGTGACCTTCATACGGATTGAGCCGTCTGCCGGATCATAGTCTACCACATGGAAAGATGAACGGTCGGGGCGGAAGTGATTCTTCAAAGTCACATCCGCATGACTGATAGCGACATCACGATATTTAGGATCACCCGTCTCCTCACTCATCTTGAAGAGCATCTCAAGGTTCATCATATTGTCGATGATAACAGGATATTTCCAAACCTGAGGATTATGGTCCCACGAGCGTATCACGCCGACAGTGGGATTAAAACGTGTGCAGAGAGTTTCCGAAGCCTGTTTCACCACATCGAAATAACTCTTCTCCCCTGTCTGCTCCCAGCCTTTTCCGAAGCTGTCGCCTATCATGAAACCAAGGTCGTGAGTGCCTCGATGCCACTTGCTCTCCTCAATAGGCCATGTAAACGACACCGCCTGCTGACGCCAATAAGGATCATTGGTAAACTCATACATCATCCACAACTCACCGGGGAAGAATCCCGACACCCAATCGTGTGGATGTACCAGCGCGAGATTACCCTCCTTGTCAAGGCTTCTGGGATTTACACGTCTTTTAGCCGCATTCTTCTCATCCTTCTTCTCCTTGTTGACACGCGATATTGCATAATTCAACTGGTCGGCAGTAGAAGTGAAGATATCATCATAGGCATCAGGTGTGTAGTAAAGCAATGTGAATCTGTCGGATGGATTGAAAATCCTATATTGATTATAGAGGTTGCGATAATCAGCACGAGTGGTGTCAACCATTGAGCCAACTCTCCAAAGATCACGTGCCACTTCCTGCTGCTTACCCTCCCAGTCGGAGATTTGTTGACCGGGCCACTCCTTCTTATCCTTACCAAGATAAGAGGCGAGACAGTCGAGTGCTTTATAGAAATTGCGACCCTCTGCATCTGTAGCCTTATCACTGCCGGTTACGCCAATCTTCTGCCCCATGAGGAAAAGATCTATGAGATGGGTAAGATTATACTGAGAGTATCCATAGGAAAGAGTGCGCCACATCTCATGGGGCTGCATACCGTCAGGCTCTATCTGCTTGAAAATTCGACGCTCCGGGAGCTCCGAGATTATCTTCTTGGCCACATCATCCCTACCGGCGAAGATACTGATTGCAGCCACCTGCGCATCATAAGCCGTGGAGTGATTGTTAGCCTGTTTGCTCTCCTCCTTACCCTGATCGGAATCCATCAGCCATGTGAGGAGCTCACCCATCCATTTCTTCAAGGCGGTATTATCTTTCTTCGTCCAGGATTTCGATCCCTGAAGGAGAGCGACTCCGTCAAGCATCTCAATGAAAGAATAACCGTCGAGCACCCCATAGCAACGGCCCTTATTGTTGTTCTGACCGGGAATCATTTGAGCGAACTCAAAATTGGGATTCATTTTGGTGGCGGGATTGAGGAACCACACCTTAAGCAGTTCGGAAGCTTTGGCGGCATACTTCTCGTTGCCGCTCAGATAATAAGCCAATGCGAGCGTAGAGACCCTGTTGGCGGTAGTGCCCAAAGTATTCCGGTCATATAGGTTAATTTCCGGATTAGTGACACCATCGCGGGTAATATAAGGGAGTCCATCCGGTTTATTGGGATCCGGATGCGAGTAGCGGGCGAGGCTTGTATAATTATGGTTATTGCCGTTCGGGCAAGGACGTTTCTTCTGCATCACCGAAAGCGGTTCAGCTGAAAGGAGATCGTCAGCCTCAGCGATTAGAGCCGAGTAAGCTTTGGCATACATAGGGCGTTCGAGCTGAGTCTTCACCTTATCAAGATGCTGACTATTCCAGATAGCCTGAGCGTTTACAGAGATACCCGTCAGCAAGAGAGAAGCGCAGAGGGCAGCCGCTTTCGGATTGAATATTTTAGTTTGTTTTTTCATGTGTTGGTTTATGTTAGAAAGGCTTCATGGTAAAGGGTCGCCGTTTTCCACAAAATTATTAAAAAAACGCCACTCCCCCACCGATTTGAAATAACATGGTAAAGACACATAATTATTACCTCACTGAAATACAGCTCTATATATACCAACAGACATCTTTAAAAGTAACCCCATATGGAAACTTTCTCATCCAAAAAATGACTCCTATACATTTGTAAAGAACCATTTCACATGACAAAATCTTCCCACCTCTTATCGAATGAAGTGGAATGTGCCGCATACAGATGAGATAGTTATTTAGTCGGGTCACGTTAATTGTGAATCCGCGTTAATATTATTTAACAATCAAATGAACGATAATTGCAGTAAGGTTGCCTAAATTTGCAAAAAAAGCACCTATGAGCCAAATTGATTTCATATCTCATCTTTATTGCGACAATGAGTGGCACCTGCAATCCAACAGTCAACACAGCACCGGAGTTGCCGAATTAGCTGCACATTTTGCATCTGAATTTGGATTGTATGACTGGGGAAGATTTCTTGGTCTTCTCCATGACAGAGGAAAAGAGACCACCGCTTTCCAAGCTTATATAAAAAGGAATTCGGGCTACGACCCGACTGCCCGCTACGAAGGAAATAAAGACCATAGCTATATCGGAGCTAATATCGCCCATAAACATCCATTTGATAAAAAGCTTTATTGGCTGTCAAATCCGATTGCCGGTCATCATGGTGGTTTGTATAATGTAGATGAGCTCGAAACGCTTCTTAATAGAGAGGTACCTAAAGAAGTATCACAAAGCCTGCCTGATATTAATTTGCCGCTACCGAACTGGAATTTAGAATATTCTGATTCCTCCCATATAGTGCGGATGCTATTCTCCTGCCTTGTCGATGCCGACTGGTTGGATACTGAGCGTTTCATGAATCCGGCACAGAGCAATATGCGCCGGAATTTCTCAACTCTACCGGAACTTCATGACAGGCTTATGCAGTATTTAGAAAAATTTTCAGAGCTCCCGCAATCAGACGTTAATAAGATAAGGAATGACGTTCAGAAAAAATGTAAAGAGACTGCTGAAATAGCACCGGGATTTTTTCAACTCACCGTGCCAACAGGTGGAGGCAAAACCATAGCTTCTATGATCTGGGCTCTCAACCATGCCATAGCTCATAATAAAAAGAGAATAATCATAGCTATCCCCTATACAAGTATTATAGTACAAACGGCTGCCATACTTAGAAAGATATTTGGCAACCAAAACAT
>CAMWZE010000250.1 GCA_947178685.1 uncultured Porphyromonadaceae bacterium | reverse complement strand
GAGGCCCAGCGTCTCTTTGAGGCGGCAAAAGCTTTGGGCGTGGCTTCAGCAGACTTCAACCTCGAAGTGCTCGCACGCAAACGTAAAGTCGCAGAACAGAATGAATAATAAAAAACAATAAATAATTTCTAATCTAATTTTCACTAATCATGAAAAAAATTTATTATCTTCCTTTTGTAGCCGGCTTCACCCTTTTGGGAAGCTGCTCAAATGAAGCTCCGGACGTTGTTCAGGGTGAGGAGATTGAGAGTGGTGACGGCTACTATATGAAGGTGGCTTTCAACGCACTCCAGACACGTGCAGCAAGCACTGATCCCGAATTGCAAATCGAGAATGCTGCCTTTGTGTTCTACAATCAGCAGGGTAGAAGAATTGCAACGAGATATATCGGCGGTGCGCAGGGTAACAATGAGACAGCCGATATCAATTGGGTAAATGAGTCTGATCATCCTGCAAGCAAGTGTGCAGTGCTCAAGCTCTCTTCAGCTCCAAAGTATGTGTCTTGTGTAGTCAATGCTAACGACAACTGGACATTCACAGGCGCAACATATGAGAATTTTAGCGCTCTGACCGGCAATACTTACAAGAAGAACGGCAGCAACGTCATGATCATGAGTAGCACAAGATACTATGAGGAGAATGATGGTGCGATTGGCAACCAGGTTTACCTTGTAGAGATTATCAGAGAGAAGATGCTCCATACCACTCCCGAGGCAGCCGCAGCAGCTCAGGGTGACGCAGCTGTGATTATCCCGGTTGAGCCGGTTGCAGCTAAGGTGACTGTTACCAACGGTCTTGAACTTGACGAGAATGGTGCAGTAAATCCTCAGGAGGGTGAGAGAGTTGATCAGGTAGATGCAGTTGTGTCTTTCGTCCCCGAACTCGCTTTCCTTACAGCTACCAACACCGAAAGATATACTGTAAAGAGACTCCCGGCTTACTCACAGATTCCGGAGGATGTCCGTACAAAATGGACTGTTAAGGTTAATGAATATGGTAACAAACGTTCAAACTGGGTTGGTGAGACTGCAGGAAGCGTTGTTTGGCCTACACTCGGCAGCATGATCACTAAGGATGCTGAAGATCCCAATAATGTGACTGTTCATGCCGGTTACAAATATTCAGAAAATCCTGTGTTCTATCCCTTCGATAATATCGATGATGAGGCTGTTATGACCACTAACGTGGTAGTTGCAGGTCGTTACAAACTGACAGACACAGCAGGCAACAACCTTGCAGCAGCTGACGGTTCATTCTGGCTCGTTGCTATCGGTGATAAGTTTAAAGTTTACAAGACTGAGGCCGAGGCTATCGCAGCTATGGGTGGTGTTTCCGGTGATACTCTTGAAGAGGACCGTGAGAATCCTGACAGCCATCTGACTTGGAACGGCTGGATGAGAATCAAGGGTAAGAGCTATCTTCCCAAGTGTATGAAGTATAACGGCGGTTACGGCTACTATTCAAAAGCAATTCCCCGCGCTGTCATCAACGGCATGGAATATTCCGCTATCGTTCGTAACACCAAGTATGACTTGACTATCAAGACTATCAACGGTATGGGTATCGGTATTCCGACAGACGACACCGAGATTATCCCTCTTGACCCGAACGATCCGAAAGATGAGAACTACTATCTCCATATCGCAGTTGATGTCAAGGAGTGGAAGGAGATGAAGTATAACGCAGAATGGCTCTAATTTAAATCCGTTCAGAAGATTTCCGGATTGAAGTCTTTAATGTCGGGCGGTGGTGAAACACCTCCCGACAACTAAAAAAATAACTGACCTTGAAAATTATGAACCTTTCGAGATTTAAATTCAAAAGAGGAATGCAGGTGAGCACGGCCATAGCGATGCTGGCGCTTTGCTCATGCAACTCATTCATGCATGACGAACTACCGGCCTGTAACCCGGACTATCGCGTGCGTCTGTCTTATAAACATAACATGTCGTATGCCGAGCACGTGGAGCAGGTTGAGGCGGCTCAGGTCTTTGCCTTTGATAAGCAGGGGGCGTTGGTCGCATTCGTCCCCTCCGTTGATCAGGCCACTCTCCATGCCAACGACTATACCATCTCTTTGAAGGGATTGGGATTGCAGCGCCTTACAGATTATGACATAAAGGTCTGGGGTGGTCTGACAAACGAATCCCCCTTCAGTCTCGACGGCTCCAGGTCTTTCGGTTCGTCAAGCGATATCACCTGCCGCCTTATCGTTGATATCGATGAGGAGGGAAACGCCTACAACGACAAGAAATTCCCCGGGCTGTTCCACGGCACAACCACCGTTAACTATTCAGAATATGAGAATCCGGAGGAATATATCTGTCCGTTGATGAAAAACACCAACGTGCTTGACGTCACTATCCGACGCAAAGATAACTTCACCATTGGTTCAGATGAGTTTATCGTCAAAGTGACGGACAACAACGGCGTGATGTCTTCGGAAAATGAAGTTTCCGGCGACGAAACAATCCATTATCTCAATCAGGAGACAGAACCGGGAATATATGCAATTCCCGACGGACTCGGCGGCTACTTGGACGAAACGACAAACGGCGCTCAGACAGAGGTGCATCTCGCGCGTCTTATGGAAAATTCCGAGGCTCGAATCATAGTGTTCTCTAAAGTGGAGGGAATCGAGATTCTCAACGAGAAGCTCATCGACCTTCTCCGTAAGGCGCATGACTACAGCTATCCCGATATGGATTTTCAGGAGTACCTTGACCGTATGGACCGTTTCTCTGTCGATCTTATGATGGATATTGACACCCTGTTCATGAATCTGTCGATTTATGTCGAGGGATGGTCTGTAATGAAATATGATGTTGAATGGAAATAACTGACCTTGCAAAATGAAAAAACTCTATTTATATCTGACAATGCCTCTCTGCGTCATGGCTGCCGCCTGCAGTTCTGACAAGGCTTCGGAGCCAAATGCGGAAGAGGGAAGTTTCAACATTTCGCTGTCGGTGCTTCCTACCAGAGCTGCCGGCGATTCGGAGGCTCAGCTGAGCAATGTTGATGAATATGGTCTGGATGAAAACCATATTCATTTCGGTGCGTATTCCTCTGTCGGAAAACTGAAGCATTTCCTCTATTCCGGGGGTGAGCTCAACGATGAGGTGGACGCTGTCTACTACCAGGCAAACTGGGGCCACACTGTCTCAGCCCGTCTCCCGAAATCAACTTGTAAGGATGGATTCGCCATGGCATTCTATTCTGTGCCGCAGGGGATGAAAGCCAACGACAATTTCACTATGGCCGATCTTGAAGATAATGATTATCGTCTTCTAACATGGCCGGGCACTGAGGCCACACAGAATGTATGGCCGGACCCTACGAAGACAGCCAAGCAGCATATCCCTATGGCTGGTCTTTGCAATATCACCGCCGAATATATGAAGGATTATAATCCGAATGTCTATAACGGAGTGACCTCTTTCCGTCTTCCCGACATTCAGCCGGAAAGAGCTGTGGCAAAGATTGTCATAGGTGATCCGGACGGTGTGATCGGTTCGGTAACCCTCAAGACTCCGGACCGCGGTTATATTTCTCCCAGCGGAGCAGACTGGATTGCAGGTGGGATTATCCCTCCGGCAGTACCTGAAGGGATGACACTCATTGACCAGACCCTTACCGCGCCTAACGGCACAGTGAAAGATGAATATGGAGCAACTATTCCGGCATTCATTTTCTATACTTTCGAACAGTCGTTTGAAGGCACAAAGGGTGATGACCCTGCACGACAGATTATTTCCGTCGTTGCGGCAACCCTTACAGACAAGGATGGCAACCCTGCACGCACTTCTCTCAGCATCGCTCCTTACGAAGGTGGGTATCCTGACGGAACCATTTCTGCAGAGGCTCTCATGACAAAAGATG
>CAMWZE010000249.1 GCA_947178685.1 uncultured Porphyromonadaceae bacterium | reverse complement strand
GGCTGCCTTCGTCGTAAACCGTGGCCCGAGAGACGTGTTCGTGCTTAACGGTTACGCCGGCACAGGTAAGACCTCAGTTATCGGAGCTCTTGTAAGGGCTTTGCGCAAAACGGCTATAAACACCGTGATCCTTGCTCCCACCGGCCGGGCTGCCAAAGTGGCGGCGGCACTATCTTCCGATCGCGCCTCCACTATACATAAGCGGATATTCCGAGGCAACTCGCTCGACCCTGCCAATACCACATTCTTCCTCGCAGAGAACCGTGACGCCAACACCACGTTCATCATCGACGAGGCCTCCATGATAACCGACGGTGTGCCCTCCTCCTCCTTATTATGTCAGCTTAGCCGTCATGTATATTCAGCTCCCGGCTCGGCCATGGTGCTTGTAGGCGACCTCGCACAGCTCCCTCCTGTGGGAATGTCTGACAGTCCTGCCATGAATCCCGAGCGGCTCCGGCAGATCGGACTGAATCCAATCACTTTCTCCCTTGATGTCCCGGTCAGACAGGCTGCAGGCAGCGGCATACTTTATAATGCGACCATAATCCGTCAGTTTCTTTACTCAAATTTCCCACCCGAGAATTTCTCACTCTATGTCAAGGATTTTGCTGATGTCACGCTGGTTGACCCAAGGGAACTGGCCGATTATCTCTCAAGTTCCTGGAGCAAAGTCGGAGTTGAAGAAACATTAATCGTAACACGCTCCAACAAGCGTGCCAACAATTTCAACAAGGCAATACGCAACCTTGTGCTTTATGCAGACGAACCGCTCCAGCAGGGCGACCGTCTCGTAATCTCAAAAAACGATTATTTCTGGAGTAAGGCCAACAAACTGAAGAACTTCATAGCTAACGGTGAGACGGCTGAGGTGACATGGGTGGGCCATGCGGAGAAAGCCTATGGACGTTTCTTTGTAGATGTCGAGCTGCGACTCCCCGACACTGAAGAGCCGGTGGCCGCCAAGATTATGCTCCGTAGCCTCGTATGCGAAGGTCCCAATATACCGCGCGAGGAGATGGAACGATTCTATAATTGTGTGATGGCGGAATATGAAGGTGAGATTTCCCATAAGATCAAGGGCGCGATGGAAGACCCCTTCTACAACGCGCTTCAAGCCAAATACGCCTATTGCGTGACATGCCACAAGGCCCAGGGCGGCCAGTGGCGCCACGTTTATATCGACATGGGCGCTATTGCTCCCGACGCACTCGGTGCCGACTTCTACCGTTGGCTATACACAGCCGTGACGCGCGCAACGGAGCATCTTTTCTTCATCAATCCCACCATTCCCGTAAAGTGAGCTTCAGCATGGTCGACACTGCCGGATTGTGGGTTTAATATATATCCGGACACGGTATTCTTTCACTAAATTAGGATGGAACGAAAAATTTTTGTAACTTTGCGCAAAATCAAACAAATTAAGTAATTCTATAGGTAATGAAAGCATATGTTTTTCCGGGCCAGGGTGCCCAGTTCGTAGGTATGGGTAAAGACCTCTACGAGACAAATGCAGAAGCCCGCAAACTCTTCGATCAGGCAAACGAGATTCTCGGGTTCCGCATCACCGACCTCATGTTTGAAGGTACAGAAGACGACCTCAAGCAGACTAAGGTGACCCAGCCCGCCATATTCCTTCACAGTGTGATCCTTGCCAAGAGCCTTGGCGACGAGTTTAAGCCCGACATGGTTGCCGGACACAGCCTCGGCGAATTCTCCGCTCTCGTAGCGGCCGGTGCCCTCTCTTTCGAGGAGGGTCTGAAGCTTGTTTCGGCCCGTGCTCATGCCATGCAGAAAGCCTGCGAGGCTCAGCCCTCTACTATGGCTGCCGTGCTCGCTCTTCCCGATGCCAAGGTTGAGGAGATCTGCGCGGAGGTCGACGACGTAGTGGCTCCCGCCAACTATAACTGTCCGGGCCAGGTTGTTATCTCCGGCACTTTGGAAGGTATCGACAAAGCCTGTGAGAAACTTCTCGCCGCCGGTGCCAAACGTGCCCTCAAGCTCAAAGTGGGCGGCGCTTTCCATAGCCCCCTGATGCAGCCTGCTCAGGAGGAGCTCGCCGAGGCCATCGCCGCTGCAAAATTCCAGACCCCCGTATGTCCCGTCTACCAGAACGTTGACGCCAAGCCCCACACAGATCCCGAGGAGATCAAGGCCAACCTTATCAAGCAGCTCACCGCACCCGTGCGTTGGACTCAAGACGTAGAGGCCATGATAGCCGATGGTGCCGACGAATTCATCGAGCTTGGTCCCGGTGCCGTGCTCCAAGGACTCGTAAAGAAAATCAATCGCACTGTAGCCACCTCCGGCAAGCAGTAACCATACAATTCCCATTACTCTTATGAATGTAGCTATCGTTGGAGCGAGCGGCGCTGTAGGCCAGGAGCTCCTCAGAGTGCTCGACGAGCAGAATTTCCCCGTAGATAATCTCCGTCTTTTCGGCTCTCCGAGAAGTGCCGGATCTGAATATGAATTCCGTGGCAAGAAGATTAAAGTGGAGCTCCTCGACCATGATGCAGATTTCTCCGGTGTGGATATTGCGTTCACATCAGCTGGTGCCGGAACATCAAAGGAATATGCCGATGTCATCACACGTCATGGAGCTGTGATGATCGACAATTCAAGTGCATTCCGTATGGATGCCGACGTGCCTTTGGTTGTGCCCGAGGTAAACGGTGCCGATGCGCTCGACCGTCCACGCAACATAATTGGTAATCCCAACTGCACCACTATCCAGATGGTGGTGGCTCTCAAGCCTATCCACGACCTCTCCCCTATACGTCGTGTGCATGTAGCCACTTATCAGGCTGCCAGTGGCGCCGGAGCTCAGGCTATGCAGGAGCTCATCAACCAGTATAAGGAGCTTCAGGATGGCAAGGAACCCACTATCGAGAAGTTCGCATACCAGCTCGCCTTCAATCTCATCCCTCATGTAGACGTATTCACCGACAACGGCTACACCAAAGAGGAGATGAAGATGTATAACGAGACCCGCAAGATCATGCACGACGACGAGATAAAGGTGAGCGCCACTTGTGTGCGTGTACCCGTGTTGCGTGCCCACAGCGAGGCTATCTGGGTGGAGACTGAGAAACCCCTCTCTACCGATGAGGTGATGGACGCTTTCGAGAAAGCTCCGGGGCTCGTTGTGAAGGATGTTCCGGCCGAGAAGCAATATCCCATGCCACTCGACATCACAGGCAAAGACCCTGTCTATGTAGGCCGTCTGCGCAAGGATCTCTCCGATCCCTGTGGCCTCAGTTTCTGGGTAGTGGGCGATCAAATAAAGAAAGGCGCGGCTCTCAATGCCGTACAGATCGCGCAATGGCTTCTCGCCAACGACCCTGTATTCAATAAATAAAGACGTCATTCTTTTTCATAATGAAAGGTAGTCTCCGGTTATGGATCGATCGATCCGCCGGAGACTATTTTATCTTGCAATAGGCTCTTATGATTTACTTCAATTGCGATTATATGGCGGGGGCGCATCCCGAGATACTGGCTTCCTTATGCGACACCAACCTCATTAAAAGTGTCGGCTACGGGTTCGATTCATTTACTGCCGAAGCCAAATCCACGATACTCAATATGCCGCTATTTATCGACGGAGCCAGATTAGCTTATGGTCTTGCCGCTGAAAATGCAGATGTCTCTCTTCATGACATTGCCGCTCTCGCCGACGTATTCTATATAGGAGGCACGAAATGCGGCGCTCTTTAATATAGCCTCCGGTAGCATCCTGTTGTAACCGGAGGCTATCTTTTTTTACTATCTTTTTTATCTGTGGAAAATGAGTGAAGTGGAGCTGGTGGTGGTAGCCATGAAATAACCTAAGCAACCGGGAGACTCTGGCACACTCGTGAATAGTCGTGGACCACTACTATTATTGCCGATGGCCTCCAGA
>CAMWZE010000248.1 GCA_947178685.1 uncultured Porphyromonadaceae bacterium | reverse complement strand
TATTCAGATTCGGTCGGATATATTTCTCATAAGGTTGGGTGAGCTGATAATAAGGTGCTTCTCCATCTTCGGTTACTTTCTGTCGGAATCCTCTGTCGGGACTGTAATATACCACTCCCTTGAATGTGATGTCGAAGATATGCTTTCCGGGAATAAAATGGTTGTAACCTAACTGGAGTGTATTGTCGGTTAATTTGAGCGGAGTATTCATCCCTTTGTAAAGCACAGTGTGGGGGCCGGTCTCCATCATATACACATTGGTGTCATCTATACGACGCTTAGTAAGTGAGGTATAGTCTGAATTGAAACTTATGGCATATTCAGAGTTATTGCGTGTATATTTGCCGTAGATCATGTTCTGGCCGTTGGCGGTGGTCACGGCGTTGTTGGCCATGACTGCGGCTGAATAGCCGTCGGTGCGTTTCTTCAGCACAAAGTTGATCACCGCGCCGAGCGTAGTGTCGAAGCCATATTCCGGACCGGGATTCTGGACATACTCCACCTTAGCCACCTGTTTGGGGCTAAGTGCGAGCACGTCCTGACGCTCCACTGGGCGGCCGTCGATAAGCACGATGGCCCCCTCGCCTCCGGATAGGGAAAGAGTGCCGTCGATGGTGTTGACTTTGAGTCCGGGAAGCATCATCCCTCTGAGGAGCTCATAGCCGTTGACATTGAATTTCTTCTGAGTGGCGGAGGGGATCACACTTAGTGTGTCGCCTTTCTGTGTGCGCAGATTGGCTTTCACCACAACTTCATCAAGTTGTTTGGCCGCTATGCTGTCTTCCATGATCTGCGCTGTTGATGACAGGCTTATGATCATACTGCCTACAAGTATTAAAAGAATACGTGCCATGATATTATTTATATGTTGGATTTCTGAAAGTTCTTATGTCCCTATAACGACAGAATTGTCGGTTTGCAACAGATTCAACAGAAATTTTTATATTATGGCCTTTTCCGGAAGATTCTGCAGGAAGTTGCGCAGGTTGGTGGATTTCGGCGGTATGCCTAATTTCTGACGGATAGACCAGCTCAGGTTATACTGGCTCCTCAGCCCGGTGATCAGCTCGTATTCTTTACCGGAGAGTCCGCACATCAATGCGCACATATATTGCAATTCTTTGTCGGTAAACTCCCCCGACTCTACAAATTTTCTCATGGCGCGACTGTCGGCTGTGATTGAATTGAGTATATTTTCCCAGGGAATCTCGGAGAGTGAGAAAGGATCGGAGGAATCGACCGATGCATCACAAGCCTCATCGTTAAGTCCGGAGAGCTGGAGAAGACTTTGATATAGGGTTGTCAGTTCCTCGGTATGGGTTGATTTGTCGCCCACCCCATAGAGCAGTTTGGATATTATTGTCAGAGCTATTCCTCGCTTTGACAGTGTGGTGATGCTTTTGCGTGACATGATTATTCAGATTTAAGATGTTGTTTTTATTGTTTTCTAAATGCAAAATTAGCACATTCAACTTTCATCTACATATAAAAACTTTCATATTGCTAATTTTTAAAATTAAGTAAATCAATCTATTAATTATTTTGATAGTGGAAATTTTGGCGCAAAAGACCTCCCTACTTTCAGATATTGCCTTTTGGAGAGGCTATCCCCTTCGACAAGATGCGGATTGCCACACGATGCCGGCATCTTCCCGATTATCTTGAAGGGAAGAGCCTATTGGCATATCGCGTAGAATTTCAGTAAAAGCGTCCGGTTTCCTCCTCATTGCCGCGTGTGGCGTGAGTCTTGATCTTTTTAGAGAAGATAGTATAATCAAGTTTCAGCATCACTCCACGTATATCGTTCTTTCCATAGGTGCCGTTTGTGATAGCACCATATCGGTAAGTGAGATTGTTGTAGTGTGCTCCGTCAAGCAGATCGCTTAATGCCAAATTCACGGTGAGATGATTTTTCAGAAGAGAGGCCATCACTCCCACGCTGAGATTATTCACAGCTTTTTGTGTCAACGTAATCTCCGTGCGGTGTCCTTGATAGTCAAAAGAGAGATAGGCTCCAAAAAACCGGTTTATCATATAGTTCATATTCACGTTGCCATTGAAAGCAATTTTGTTGGCGGTGCGCACCTCTCCTCTGAAACTATATTTGGCATGGGGAATCACCATCTCGGCCTCGGCATAGAGATTGAGTCGGGAGATTGTCTTGGAATAGGCAAGGCTCAGCCTCACACAATTGTTAGATTTCATATTGATATCTCTTTCCACCACTATGTCGGTGTCGGGCTCTCGAAGCTCGGATACGTTTACGATAGGATCGGAGATATGGGCATATGATGCTGAGAAGGAGAGGTCTTTAAATGTTACTCCGGCCGATAGTTTATTTGTAAACGCGGCTTTAAGACCGGGATTACCGCAGGTGTAGGTAAGCGAATCCATATAGACATAGCCGGAATTGAGCGAGTTGAAATTCGGCTGCTCCACCACTCTGTTGTATCGGATAAAAAATGACGTGCCCGAGCCATTCATATATTTCAGCGACACCAGTGGAAAGAATGACGAGATGCCATCCGTGTGATTCGCAGGCTCGTTGCCACGGTGGGCGGTGCTTATCTCCCGGTACATATATCGGTAGCGTCCCCCTACATTAAGAGTCACATTGCCTACTTTGCGCGATAATGATAAAAACGCCTGTGGGTCATGTTCCGTTATCCGTGATGCAAGGGAATAGTCGTTTCCGTAGTGTGCTTCCTGATGCAGGAGCGATCTGCTTCTGTTGGAGATATATCTATATTTCAATCCGGTGCTCAGCTTGATATTAAGCGGAAGCTGAGTACTGAACTTCATATCTGTCACTGCTATGGCATAACGATTGCGGGCACGGCTCAGTGTGGAGGATTGAGCCATTCCCTCTTTGGAATCTATATTGTTATGGGCGGTGGTGAAGCCTAAATCTTGCACTATCTGAAAGCTTCTCTTCCCTTTCTTATAATTGTAGTGCAGCGAGAGATTGTGGAGATTGCTGATTCCTCCTTTATGGCGCCGGAAGTCGGCTTCTTCTGTCAATCCTGTGTGGCGGTAGCTGTCGCTACCCTCTGCGTGTGTCTCCTTTTTGGAGTATTGGTAATAATATTCTGCTCCTATACGGTTGAATTTGTTGATGTTGTAGTCCAGACTCCAGCGTAGCCGTTGCGGAAGCTCTTTGAGTGTCGCTGATCTATGCTGGTAGAAAGCCGATATTCCTTCGGAACGATATATATTTCTGAAATAGGTCTCCCTGTTTTCCGTATTACCGACACCTCCCAGATAGTCGATGGTGGAGGATATTTTCTTCAATCCGATTCCGAAACTGAGATTTCCGGCATTGCTGTATTTTCTTCCTATCGACATACGGTCGCCCATTGCCAGGGATATGAAATCGTCTAAGGGACGAAAAAGAATAATCTCAACTGTGGGTTTGCCATCGGAAGAATAGGCTATTTCCGGAGCACGGTTTATCCGGATCTCCTTGATTGTGTTTGCCTGTAAAAGATCAAGCACCTTGGCCGGGTCGATCTCTCTACCGTTGAGGAGAAATACCGGCGTACCGAGTCCGTTTACCTCAATTCCGGAGGCCCCCTGATGTAGTCCCGGAGTATGGGCAAGCACTGAGAAGGCATTGCCCAAATGAGACAGTATGGTGCCGCGCACCTTGATTGTGGAGATCTCTCCTCGTGTTTTTACCTGAGGGGTGGAGGCTGCCACCTCTACTTCCTGCAGGGTCACGACGCTGTCTTTATTCTCAGCGGCGGTGTGAGCAGATGGAATGGTGTCGTTGACGATAAGTTGGTGTGTCGTGTTTGCCTGATGTGTCCGTGAGCTTGTCGCGGCAATGGTGCCACTCATTCCGAGGAGGAGCATAATGGAGGTAAGGAATCTTTTCATATGTCAGCTTTTTTTTGGTTTTGATG
>CAMWZE010000247.1 GCA_947178685.1 uncultured Porphyromonadaceae bacterium | reverse complement strand
GAATATGACCGTGTGATTGCCACCGGCAACTATCGTCTTATGCAAATATCGGGCAACAACCGTGATGCCGTTGTGCAAGGTTATCGCAACATATTCCTCACCAAAAACTCAGAGGAGTCAATCTGGGAGGTGCAACATGCCGATGATGGCGACTTCTCTTATGCCAACGGCCACAAACTCGACCGTGATGCGGCCGCATCCTCTTTCGGTGGAACAACTGCTGCCTACAACCCGACTCAAAACCATGTGGATGAATATCGCATGGAAAATGGAAAGCGTATCTCAGATCCCGACTCAGGCTACGATAAAACAAATCCTTTCGAGAATCGTGACTGGAGATTCTACGCCAACGTGCTTTACGATGGAGCCGAATGGAACGGTCATGTCATGGATATCCATTACGAAATCGTTGACGGAAAGGAGGTAGCAGGTGAGGATCTAACCAAATACGGTAGCTCCACCACTGCCGGTGTCACCCGCACAGGCTACTATATGGCGAAGTTCCTTAACGAGAAGCAAAAAATCGACAACGATGAGACTTATGCCAGCTCTCAGAACTGCATCCTCTGGCGCTATGCCGAGCTGCTGCTCGACTATGCCGAGATCGACTTCAAGAAGGGACGCATGGCTGACGCTCTCGACAAGGTGAACCAGATTCGTCGCCGCGTGAAGATGCCGGAGCTTACCACCATCACATGGGACGATATCTTCAACGAGCGTCGCGTGGAGCTTGCTTTCGAGAAAACCGTCTATTGGGATCTCCTTCGCTGGAATGTCGCCGAGAAGTATATGACCGGAACGTATAATCCTCTTTATGGTATCAAGATCGTGAATCAAGCTGACGGCACCAGGAAGATTACGAATCCTGTTGTAAACGGGCGTAACTCCAATGTTCGTTTCTTCCGTGAGCGTCAGTATTATTATCCCCTCGATTGGGATGACGTGCGCTATCACGGACTCGAACAGAACCCGGAATGGATAGAGATGTAATGCAATAAAGTTGGAGGATTCCCGGGGATCTCCCCGGGGAGCTTCCAACCCAATATATTTATTAATACTTAAACACTTAACCGTTATGAAGAAAGGTTTACTTACCTTAGCGGCTATTGCCGCTTTCGCGGCTGCCAACGCGCAGACAACCTACAATTACTTCGATCCTAAAGATTGCGATGCCGAAGGCTGGCTCTGGTTTGACACCCAGGAGAAGATCGATAAATATGTCGGCTTCCAAGGCCTTGGCGAGAATCCAAAAATCATGCTTCAGAGCGCTACATTCGAGAATGCCGATATGGAATATGACGAGCCGTTCGCTGATCCCGACCTAAAGGGATATAATGCGGAAGGCGTTCAAGGTGGGGAAGGCTCTTGGACCGGCGCAATCTCTCTCTGCGGAGGCAGCTCCGCCAACGGCTCCGATAATCCTAATGGTGGCGGCTTCATGCTTCATCTACCTGATTGCGCTCAATTCGACCTGAAACTTTCCACAGAGGGCGATATCATGTGTGTAGGCTTAAGAGGTGCCAAAGGTCTCGTTGAACCGGTAGACTGTGGTGTTATCCAGACTTACCTCAAAATGGGACTTTTCCTCAACATGCCGCTTGCAAAATCTTCTCAGTTCACTTGGACCGACATCCAAAATGTAGAGAATAAAAACACCGGCCTGAAACTTGACTCTCCCAAAGGTGAGCCTGTCACTGCTCTCGTACGCAATAACCGTGGTGATGCCCTCCTCGTGCAGGGCATCCGTGTATTTACCTACACTGATAATGGTTACGATAACGACACTGCTGTAGAGGGTGTGGAGATAAGTGAGGATGCTCCCGCCGTATACTACAACCTTCAGGGCGTGCAGGTAAATGGCGATCAGCCCGGTATCTACATCTGCCGTAAGGGCAACAAGACCTCTAAGGTTGTCGTAAAATAAAAACTGTCACTTACTGAGCCTGTAAAAGGATAAAACATTTCAAAGAGGTCTGCCATATATCGCCGTGTGTGATGGCAGACCTCTTTTTCTCCCATCCACTACCCTTCCATATTATATTCTCCTCTCCCAGATACCTATACTCCCTACTCCTCACAATATCGACACATTATACACCCGACTCCTCATCTATCAATATGCTCAAATAAAACGAAGCTTATGAAAAGATTCCTGCATATTCTTTCATCAATTGCTATACTGTCTGCATCCGGCATTACAACCTTATCGGCGGAGACAGTTCCGGTAAAGCTCTCAAATGTGGTATGCTTTGTAAAATTCGCTGACCAAGCCGACAATGAATGGGAACATGATTTCGATTATTACGAGAATATGTTCAACGCTGTCGGACCGGAGGTAAACTCAGTGCGCAACTACTTCTCCGATATGAGTTATGGCAACTTCGATTGGGAATCACAGCTTATCCTGACGGAATACGTCGACTCCCATCCTCGCTCCTATTTCTGTGAGAAATCAGCATCAAACCCCGACGGATACACAAGCCTTGACTACCTCCTCGATACACGCACCCGCACTCTCGTAAAAGATATGTGTGAATATCTCTCCACCGTAATTCCCGATGACGTTGTTCTTGATGCCAACAATGATGGCACCGTCGACAATATCGTCATGATCATAAACGGCAACTCCGAGCGCGGAGCGTCTAATATGCTATGGCCGGCCAATAACACCGCTCCGAGTGCCCGACTGAAAGGGCTGAACGTAAGAAACTATCTGAAGGTGTTTGACGGAGCCAACGGCTATAAGTCGCTCGTGGCTCAAAAACTGAACACAGGTGTGCTTTGCCATGAAATGATGCACACCTTAGACGCCTACGATCTATACACCTCTTCAAGCTCTCCGGTAAAAGAACCCGTGGGAAAATGGGACCTTATGAGCGATAACCAGACCACCCCTCAAGGTCTGACAGCTTATATGCGCTTGACATATGGCAGACAGTATGGCAACTGGCTCCCGGTGGAGGATATCCCCGTGATAAGCGAGGCCGGAGAATATGAACTGCTACCCATATCATCAACAGAAGGAACAGTTGCCTACAAGATAAACCCCGATCCGACACGGAAGGAATACTTCATGCTGGAATACCGCGACCGTAATCAGATCTGGGACTATTCACTCCCCTCGGCCGGAATAATTGTATATCGTGTCAATCCTGAAGTCAACGGCAACTTGGGAAAAGACTGTGAACTTTACATTTTCCGACCAGGCGGTGCTCCGGATAAAGCGGGAAATCTGAACAAAGCAGCGTTGGGGCCTAACACTGGTCGCATCTCTTTCGGCACAGAGGATGATGATGACTATCCTTACTACTCCGACGGCACAAGAGCCCCATTCTCCATTTCAGATGTCACACTCTCGGATAATGGCATCAGCTTCCTATATCACCCCCTCACTCCCGAAGACGCTGCCGTAGATGAAATCAACGCCTCCAGCGGGTCTCCACGCAGCATCTTCACACTACAAGGCATACCCCTCGACCGGATTCCGGGACCCGGCATATACATAGTCGACGGGAAAAAAGTATTTGTAAAATAATTTTCATCGCTCGATTCAGGCATTGCGAGAAGTATTTTTATATGGATATCTTGAAGATAGTCCACATAAAAAATGCTTCTCGCGATTATTTATTACTCACTGATAACCTATCAGTTACAAAAACAGACTAAATTTTTCTTAAATTTTTTCATTGAAAAATTTGCAAGGAATTAAAAAAGTGCGTAACTTTGCATCGCTTTAATCAAGAACCCCCGCTTGAAACGCAAGTCAAAAGCGAGAGTATCAGTCACTCCGGTGTGGGTGACCTAGGAAGATTGGCAACGATTTAACTAATATCGATACCGGTTGGTCTTGATTAAGCTTATTATTCTCGGGGTGTAGCTCAGCCCGGTTTAGAGTACGCGTCTGGGGGG
>CAMWZE010000246.1 GCA_947178685.1 uncultured Porphyromonadaceae bacterium | reverse complement strand
GTAATGTGTATTTTAATGGGACTTCTTTCTGTCGGTGCTTCACTGGCTCAAGATACAAAGGATGATGATATTGTAGTTGTGACAGGCAAAGTTATTGACCAAAAATCCAATAAAAGTCTAAACAACGTAAGTGTCTATGTCCCAAATACAAATATCGGCACGGTGAGTAATGCTGATGGTGTTTTCACTTTGAAAATCAATAGGAGTATTATTAAATCCGGACTGAAAGCACAATATCCCGGCTATCATAGTTCGGTAATAGATGCGAAAATGATATCTGAGGCTGCCAATAGGTATGTGACAATCTCTATGCTTTCATCGGCAAGAACACTAAAGGAGGTTGTGGTCCGGAGTGGTAATCCAAAGGAAATAGTTTGTGCGGCACTCAAAAAAATACCGGATAATTACTCAGCTGATAAAAATCTCTTTTCTGCCTTCTATCGAGAAACGATACAGAAAGGCAAAAGATTTGTAGGCGTTTCGGAGGCTGTACTTGATGTTTACAAGACACCTTACAGCCGTCGTATCACTTACGGAGATAAGGTTCAGGTAATGAAGGGACGCAAACTTTTAAGTCAGAAAAGCAGCGATACTCTTGCGGTAAAAATAGCAGGCGGCCCGACATTGCCTATAATCCTTGATTTCGTCAAGAATGAAGATTTCTTGTTCTCGGAATCAGAATTGGATTTTTATGAGTTTAAGATGGAACGCCCTACGAGCATAGATGATAAATTACAGTATGTCATATATTTCAAGCCAAAGGCCAAAGTAGATTATGCTTTGTGTGAAGGTAAATTGTTCATAGATCAGGAAACGCTCTCATTCAGCCGGGCAGAATTTAGTGTCGATATGTCTGATAAAGACAAAGCCACTAAAGCCATATTGCGTAAAAAGCCGAGAGGTCTTCATTTCAAGCCTCAGGAAATCTCATTCGTTATCTCGTATAAAGATTATAACGGCAAAACGTATCTCAACTATGTCAGCTCAAAATCAAGATTCAAATGTGACTGGAAGAAGCGTCTTTTCTCATCGGGCTACACCACTTACACCGAAATGGTAATGGTGGATAGAACCGACAATCCTTCAGCCGGTATATCAGGGAAATTTGCATTTAGCAAAAATGACATTTTCGATGATAAGGTTGGGCATTATTGGGATGTGGATTTCTGGAGAGACTACAATATTATTGAGCCAACTGAATCATTGGAAAAAGCCGTTGACCGGTTAAAATACAATGGAGGAGCGGCATTATGGGACTGAACCATAGTGCCGCTCATTTATGTTGCGTTTATACTTGTCGGCAACTGCTGCCGCTGCCGACAAATATGCTGAGGAAAACAAAGTGCTTTCATCACGGTAGCAAGCTATTGTGTCAATAGGCGCATATACGGAGCGTGGTGATTTAGCCCATCTTGAAGATGCACTTGTGCAGGGGCTCGAAGCAGGAATATCTGTCAATGAAATCAAGGGTAACGCTAAATAAACAGTAAACCCGGAAAATATCAAAGCCACCGGCAGAGTGACACTCTGTCAGTGGCTTTGTCGTATTGGGTATTTTATTTTGATAATTTCTCAGGGAAGCCCGGCTTTATAGGGATGCGATTGTCATCCATAGCCGCACAATACGCAAGCCACGCCACAATCGCAGAATTAACCTTCAAGTCATCAAGAGAAAGACGTTCATAGGTATCCATTGTGGTGTGATATGTGCGGAAATAGTCCAGAGGATCTTGTATGAATTGATAAGCCGGCAATCCGAGACGAGAAAAACTTACATGGTCGGTACTCCCGACTTTACGGGGTGAAAAAGTGTCGAATCCAAGCGATACAAGCGGTTTCTTCCAGGCTTCAAAGAATGGCAACGCCATATCGTTTTCTTCAGTATATATTCCTTTGAAGCGTCCGGAGCCAAAATCCATGTTCAGGTAAATTGCAAAGTCTTTATATCCATCTTTCAGATTTTTCTCTTCAAGGTCATAAAGATGTTGTCTCGCATATCCTCGCGAACCATATAGTCCCTGCTCCTCTCCGCCCCACAACGCAAGACGTATTGTGCGCCGCGGTTTGATTTCAAGTTCCTTTAAGATTCTCATGGCTTCCATCATGGTAATACATCCGGAAGCATTATCAGCTCCTCCTGTCCCTCCATGCCAGGAATCAAGATGTGCGCCAATCAGTACAATCTCATTTTTCAATTTCGGATCTGTTCCGGGAATCTCGACTATGATATTGTTTATACTTTTGTTGTCGGAGAACGAATTTCTGATATCAAGTTCCATTTCTACCCGCTCCCCGGATTTTACAAGACGCACCATGCGCCCGTGGTCTTCAATAGGTAAAACAATCTCAGTGACTGGCTCCGGAGCTCCGGCTTTGTAATCAACGCCTCTCGAACCGGGTACATTAAATGTTCCGTCTCCGACAATAACCGCCAGCGGTCGTTCTGCCTTTATCAACGAGTCCGTCATCTGTTTAATGCGATTGTTGCCGGCTCCTCGCGAAGACCGAGACCCCCAAGGGTCATACGGACGTGTGTCCTTAGTCATTTCTTGAAGCTGCTCATCAGTATACCTACTTGCCATCGGACGGAACGACAGCTCATATTTACCGCGCTCAGGCATAAGCACAATCTTACCGGACAGTTTCCCTTTGTAATTTTTAATGTCGGTAGTGTCGTTTATGTCCAATATTATACATTCACCCTTTACAAGACCGTCTGTACTGCCGGACCATGCTTTGGGATTTGCTGCGAAGCTACAATAATAAGGTGCGGTCATGGCAACATAATTACGTTCGTTGTCCCAACCGCCTTTTGTAAATTCCCAAGCAAATTCCTTTCTTGGATTATTCAACCCTAAAGAATCAAGTTTGTCCATAACAAGCCGTTCTGCTCTGACTTTCATTTTGGAGGCTGCCAGACGCGAACCGAGATTATCGGTCATAAACTGGGCTATTTCTTCAATACGAGAATGATTGAAAGCCTCGTCTTTAACACGGTATGCCATTTCGTTTGACTGTGGAGATTGGGAATATACAACCCCGGAGTCAAGTAACCCCAATATAATTAAGATGGGATAAATCACTCTTTTCATCACTTATATTTTATGGTTTATAATTGTCTATGGTGAATAGTATGCAAAATTACATCTGTTTATCTTGATACAACTTGTACTTTTTACTGTCATATATACACTTTTTACTTACTGCGTATTTTCCCTGTAATAAGCCCTCCGAAATAAATTAAAGCTGTAGGCTAATACACGAAGTCCGGGTTGTAGGAATACTTCCTGGAACTGTCCTACACAATCATCCGCTTGCATTTCAGCATTGATATAATAAAAATACCACCCAATTTTTTGAGTGGTATCAGTGGTTGTCAGGTAATATCAGAACCGAAAAATCGGGTTACTACCTTATTTTGGATAGAATATCGTCTGGAGACTGGTGCATTTGGCTGAAGGCAACTATCTTTTTCCCAAGGTCTTTGATAGATCCGCCGATAAAATAGACAGTATCGTCAATTATCAGAAATCTATCATGAACGTTAGTGCAATACCGGAGGTTGATAGCCGGATATTGGGCATTATGTCTTCTAATATCAAGATTGATTTGTGAATTACGCGGATTAGTAAATACCGTAGCCAAAACACCATCCTTGCGCTTATCAAGTGTTTTCAGAACTCGATCGTCAACATAATTGTCTATGAGGATAATACGAGTATCAGCCTTTCGAACTAAATCAGAGATCAGAGTATAGGCATCAAATATTTGTCCTTCATAAAAGAAACCTTCGATTGGTTCTGCTTCTTTGTCATCAAGACGAGATAGTATTTCCTCAAACTTCCTGTCATGTTCAGAGAGATGGCGATTAACGAGTAAATAATTGTGTTCTACAGTTTCAAGTCTCTGGAATATGTGCG
>CAMWZE010000245.1 GCA_947178685.1 uncultured Porphyromonadaceae bacterium | reverse complement strand
ATCCACAGTATAGTATGGGATAGTTGAGTAGGTTGTTTGACAGTTTGAGGAGATAAATTCGCAGTTATGCTGCGATGACATTTTTCATTTTCAAAGATGAGCAGCGCTTCTCATCGTTTATTATGCAAAATTAATATGAAAATTTGTTAAAATAGTAATAAAACTCCATTATTTTTGAAAAAAAATAGCAGATGCATACTTATGGCATCTGCTAACTTTTCGTGGCATTTCTATTTGAGAATGCTACATGGTAAAAAATTATTTGTGACCTAATTTAACCTGGCGGCCTCTGCTCGTGAAGCGGTCGGCTATATATTGGTTGAATATTAATCCTCCTACAATCAGCACAAGCCCGAGGTAGGTGGTTGGCAATATCGGCTCTCCCAGGATCATTGATATGAAGAATAGCGATAGGAAAGGGGAGAGGTAGCAGATCTGATTGATCAAAGTGGGGTTGTCGGTGGTGCGAATGGCCGTACCGAAACAGATGAAGGGAATACCCATCTCGAAAGCACCTATATATGCTCCTGAGAGGATAGCCTCGGTGGAGAGGTGGGAGAGTGGGGTGAAGAAGGACCCGATCAGGAGATATATCATACCAAACCCGAAGGTCAGGAATAGTGTGCCTACCTGATTGACCTTATCCTTGAGGCGATCGCTTACAATCCAATATAATGCCCATAGCAATGCGCTGAACAAGGCGATGCCGATACCTATTACAGATACTCCTCCCGGGAGATCCTTACCTCCGACAGAGATAGAGACTACGCCGGCAAAGGATATCAGCATGCCGATGTATTTCACAAAAGGTATTGGTGTGCGGTGGATGAATGCCAGCAGGATGGTGAGCAATATGGGCCAGGTGTAGTTGACCGGTTGGGCTATCTGAGCCGGAAGAAAATCATAGGCAATGAAAAGCACTATGTAATATGCCACCGGAGAGATAAGACCCAATAAAGCGAAGGCTGCCCAGAGCTTTGGAGTGAGGTTGCGGAGCTGTTTCCAACTGTTGCTCACACACATCCATATGGTGAATATCACAAGAGCCGTGAGCACCGCTACAAACACCATTTCAAATACCGACATATGATTGAGGGCAACTTTGAATGCTGTGGCTACAGTAGACCAGCTTAACACAGCGATAGAGCCTAATAGAAGTGGTTTGGTAGATGATTTCATTGTGCATTTATTATGGTATGCAAGATGCCGCAGCATCCTTTAGGCATGGATGCCGCGACATCTGATAGATAGATTGACGTTGTCAGCTTAATAAGAGGTAAGCTCTCAGATACTATTTATGAAGATTACCCTCAGATACTATTAACGCAGTGCCTCAACTTCCTCGGTAGTGAGAGGTATTTTTTTGCCGAGACGGCGGGCACCATCCTTGGTAATGAGGTAATCCTCTTCGTTGCGGATGCCACCGAAGTCGCGCCACTTATCGAGCTCAGTGTAATCGATAAACTCCTTGAAACGACCTTCCCCTTTCCAGAGGTCGATAAGCTCCGGAATGAAATAGACACCCGGTTCGATAGTGAGCACGAATCCCTCTTCGAGCGGACGTCCGAGGCGGAGAGATTTACGTCCGAACTGAGTGCTCTTCGGCTTGCCGTCATAGCCCACATACACCTCGCCGAGGTTCTCCATGTCATGAACATCGAGACCCATCATATGGCCGAGTCCACAGGGGAAGAACATTGCGTGAGCGCCGGCTTTCACAGCCTCTTTAGGATCGCCCTTCATGATTCCGAGTCCCTTGAGAGCGTCGCAGATAACCTCGGCCGATTTCTCATAGACATCCACGAAAGGTACACCCGGGCGGAGCATATCCACCGCTGCGAGATGAGATGCCACTTGGATATCATAGATAGTCTTCTGGCGGGGGGTAAAGGTTTTGTCCACACAGATTGTAGACGACATATCTCCGGCATAACCCATCTGGGTTTCAGCACCGGCATCAATCAGCACCATGTCGCCGGGCTTGATAAGGTTGCCGTGATAATGGTTATGGAGAGTCTGACCGTTGATGGTGCAGATAATCGGGAAAGAGAGCGGGCAATTGTTTGATTTCGCCACACCCTGTATGATTGATGCGAGCTCATACTCGTGCATTCCCGGACGGAGCTGCTTCATAGCCTCGATATGCATGTCGGCGGTAACGTTGCAGGCACGTTCGATCTCCTCAATCTCTTCAGGTTGCTTGTGGTTGCGCATGTCAACTATGGCACGGATGAGGTCGACGGAGGGCTGCTCGGCACCCGGACGCACATCAAGAAGATTGAAAAGCTTCACATTGTGCTCCGGACGATAAACCGGCAGGTAGTGTATCTTTTGTCCGGCAGCGCGGGCCTTATCGAGCGTGTCGCGGAGTGTCAGCGAGGGGAGCACAGTGTCTACGCCCACACGATGAGCTTTCTCGTGGAGAGTAGGCTGGGTGCCCATCCATACTATATGGTCGATCGAGAGCTCATCACCAAATATTATCTCACGGTCGTTGTCAACGTCAATAATGGCGTTTAGCCCTGCGAAAGGCAATCCAAAATAATAAAGGAAAGTGGAGTCCTGACGGAAGTCGTAGGTGTTGTCTTCGTAATTGCAGCCCACTTCGTCGTTACCGAAGAGGAGGATGATGCCACTGCCTACACGCTCCTTGAGCTGACGGCGACGTTTTTCGTAGATTTCTTTGTCAAACATAATGAAAATCGTTTTTCTCAATGAAACAGGCACGGTGTAATTCTGAGAATGTCATCCGGCACATTTCATCGTATGATCAGATGAAAAGGTGGTTGAAACACTCGTTGTGATTGAAGATGCCAATATCATAACGGGCATTTCAGTGACAAAATTAATTAAAATTAGTGTAAAATTAGGGAATAATGGAAATTTATTGTTAAATTTGCTCACAAAATCGGATGATGTGCAAAATCGTGCATCACCGCAACCCCGAATCCGGGAATAATATTCAACCCAAAACAACGGTCTATGGTGCTGAAGACACGAGATAAATTCATAGAGGTAGCCCGACAGCTTTTCGCACGCAAAGGTGTGGAAAACACCACTATGAACGACATAGCATCGGCTTCCGATAAAGGACGCCGTACAATCTACACTTACTTCCGCAGCAAGCGAGACATCTTCAATGCCGTGATCGAGAGCGAGACAGACCAGCTTCTCACTCGACTGAGGCTGATTGTGGCACGCGACACGTCTCCGGAAGAGAAGCTTCTGGAGTATGTGGACTGTCGTTTCGAGACGATGAAGGAGATTGTATCACGCAACGGATCGTTGCGTGCCGGCTTCTTCCGCGATGTCCGAAAGGTAGATCGTGCGCGGAAGATAATCACTCGCAAGGAGACGGCTATGCTCCGTGAGATTCTGCAGCAGGGAGTGGAGCAAGGTGTGTTTGCCATTGATAATCTTAACCACTATGCGGTGATAATCACTCAGGCCATACACGGTCTTGACGTTCCTTACATACGAGACACCCTCTCTGATGAGGGTATCGACAAGGAGATGCTCAAGAAATATATATCCGGTCTGTTCTTGAACGGTATCAAGAATCGATGATTAGGCATCAAGAACAGGTGATTACCTTATCCGGAAAACCGGGTTGCTGAAACTCTCCTCATATATGACTCGCCGGCCAACAAATGTTGTAACGGTGAACCCTACTTTCTTAACCGACTAAACTTCGCCAATATGTATATTAATGCCATCGGCCATTATGTGCCATCAGGAAGAGTGACTAATGATTATTTCGAGAAGCTGAACGGACTTGAACCGGGTTGGATTCTCCAACGCACCGGCATCTACAGCCGTTCGAAAGCCGCTGCCGACGAGAATGTCGACACCATGGCTATCGACGCTATTGAAAACGCTCTCCCTAAACTTCCTTATGACATCAAGGAGGTAGATCTTATTGTCGCTTCT
>CAMWZE010000244.1 GCA_947178685.1 uncultured Porphyromonadaceae bacterium | reverse complement strand
CCCGCATGGCAGTTCGTTTCATCATGGAAGTTGCATGGCAGGCTCACTTTGTGACCAACATGTTCATCGCTCCCACTGAGGAAGAACTCAAGGACTTCAAGCCTGACTTCGTAGTTTACAATGCTTCTAAGGCTAAGGTTGAAAACTTCAAGGACCTCGGCCTCAACAGCGAGACTGCAGTTGTATTCAACACTACCAGCAAGGAACAGGTTATCATCAACACTTGGTATGGCGGTGAAATGAAGAAGGGTATGTTCTCAATGATGAACTACTACCTCCCCCAGAAGGGTATCGCTTCAATGCACTGCTCAGCTAACACTGACAAGAACGGTGAGAACACAGCTATCTTCTTCGGTCTTTCAGGTACTGGTAAGACTACCCTTTCCACCGACCCCAAGCGTCTCCTCATCGGTGACGACGAACACGGCTGGGACGACAACGGCGTGTTCAACTACGAGGGCGGCTGCTACGCTAAGGTTATCAACCTCGACAAGGAGAGCGAGCCCGATATCTACAAGGCTATCTGCCGCGACGCTCTTCTTGAGAACGTTACTGTTGACGAGAACGGCAAGATCGATTTCGCTGACAAGAGCGTGACTGAGAACACCCGCGTATCTTATCCTATCAACCACATCGAGAGCATCGTAGCTCCTGTTTCCGCAGGTCCGGCTGCCAAGAATGTGATCTTCCTTTCAGCTGATGCATTCGGTGTGCTTCCTCCCGTGTCTATCCTCAGCCCCGAGCAGACTCAGTATTACTTCCTCAGCGGCTTCACCAGCAAGCTCGCCGGAACAGAGCGTGGTATCACAGAGCCCACTCCTACTTTCTCTGCTTGCTTCGGCCAGGCATTCCTTGAGCTCCACCCCACAAAATATGCTGAGGAGCTTGTTAAGAAGATGCAGGCTAACGACGCTAAGGCTTATCTCGTGAACACTGGTTGGAACGGTACCGGCAAGCGTATCTCTATCCGCGACACCCGTGGTATCATCGACGCTATCCTTGACGGCGCTATCCTTAAGGCTCCTACAAAGGTAATTCCTATCTTCGACTTCGTAGTTCCTACCGAACTCCCCGGCGTTGATCCGAAGATCCTTGATCCTCGCGACACTTACGCTGATCCCGCTGAATGGCAGGCTAAGGCTGAGAAGCTCGCCGGCATGTTCATCAAGAACTTCAAGAAGTTTGAGTTCAATCCCGCAGGTAAGGCTCTCGTGGCAGCAGGCCCGAAGCTCTAATATAAACCTAAGCACAAGAAAAGCCGCTTCCGACATCGGAAGCGGCTTTTTTTGTGTCTGAACAAAAGACTGAGACTGAGATCGAGACTAAGACTGATTTGATAAATCAGGTTTTATTCCCTTATTTATTGATTGTTCCCGTCCAATCGGTGGATAGGTCAATATTGACGATGATGTCATCGGCTGCAGCCTCAGCGCTGATCCAGCCTTTACTGCCGTTGACAGTGATCTTATAATTCTGAGCCGGCTTAATCAGTCCCTCTGCCACGGTGCGAGTGTCATTCTCAAGCTTGATATTGTCCCTGGCATTTAGAGCGAATGATATTGCGCCTAATGCAGCACGGTTATCATCGGCATATTCTCCGGCAAAGGTATAGAAATAGAAGAGTTCTTTATTGACCGGGTTGACTTTTATCTCTCCATAATCCTTAAGAGGATCGGAGGGCGTTTCAGTCGCTGTGCCCACAGTGTCCGTGTTATCGATAGTGAAATTATATGTATCGAGATGGCTACAGGCAGTTATATCTATCGATTCTATAAGCTGCTCCACTGCATCGGCGGTAGAGGTGAGGAGCACCCGGCTTATAGGGCGTGAAAGCTTAAGCTCTTTGCTGATGGAATTCAATTTTTTAGTAAAGGCAAGCTTACCGATGAAGCAGTCGCGGTTGTCGGTATTGAAGAAATCGTTGATATTATCATCATTACCGGCAGCTTTGATGGTGATTTTTCCTGGAATGGTGGTGTCGTAATACTTGTCGGGAAAATGGCCATTGTTAGTCTCTGCTCCTACTGGTATGTAGTCTGCAAAAACAAAGACGCAGTATTCACCCGGATTATCAATCTCGAAACTTATTGTTGATTCATTGTCGGAATGTAGAGTCTCGTAGGTGTAGGCGGGAGTTACGTCCGGTTCAGCTTGTCCGTTCTCATTCAGAGGATATAGCCACGCCTTAAGCCGCAACTGGAATTTATCGGCGTCAGCGCGTGTAGTGTGACCGAAGATATATGAATCGGGGGTGGTGATGGAAAGATTCACGAGGTTACTCTTTTCCTCTGGACGGTCGGGGAATGTCTCGGTTGAACTGCAAGAGGAGAAAGCCAAAAGGGTAAATGGTAGAAGAAAGAGAGGGAAGGAAATATTGTGTCGCATCGGATATATGCTTTTTTGATTCGGTTATGGGAGATAGGGGAGTGGTTAGTTATCAGAAGACGTTCCGGGTACTTGTTGATAGGCATAGCCACCCCAATCTTTATTGACACTCACCTTGAGATCTACGGTCTTTGCTGGAGATTCTGTTGTGCTGAGGAAGCTCCCGGTTATTTTGTAGATATAGTTAGCTTCCGGTGTAATATCATTATCTCCGGTAATGGTATACTTGCCGTCGTTGGAGAATTTGTATCCTTCGTTGGGCTGAAGGGTAAATTGGATGTCAGCGAGTGCATCGGAAGGTTGATTGAAGGTATAGAAAAAGAACAACAGATTGGGATCGGATGCTGATTTCACCCTATCTATATTTATATTTCGGTCTTCTTGAATATCTCCCTGCTTGAACCCGGTACCGTCTACATACCAAAGATGCTTGAAAGCTGTGGCCTTTTCGATATGTATCTTGTTAAGGGCTGACATACTGCCGTTGCCGTTAGACACCACTTGAATCTGGCTTACGACTCTCTTAAGCGTATAATTAAATTCAAGACCGATGTTTGCTTCCTTTTCGAACACGGGCCGCGAATATTCGAGAAAGCAGTCAAGGTTATGATTGTTGAACTCTATATTATTCTTTAAAGTTACCCATTCTGGGTTTGTATGGGTATCATAGTATTTATCGTCGAAATTGCCCTCACTGTTACGGGTGGCGGAAGCATCGATATAGTCGGCAAATATGATGATGAAATAATAGCCGGGAACCACTCCTTTGAATATCACCTGGTTTCCCTCGGTGGCAAGTTGCTCTATACGCTGAACGGTATTGGCTTTAGAGATTGTCTTACTGGTATTATCGGTGCTTTTGTATAGAGTAGCTATATAGCGCAGTGTATGACCGGTGTGGAGTTCGGCATCGTCGGCACGTGTGCCCGGGAATGTATAGCTGTCGCCTGGTGATATAGACACCACAAGGTCATTTGCATCTGCGGAGGCTACATTCGATTCCTCCAGGGATGTGGTGCTACACGCCGTCATGAGGATAGTGACGATAAGGGTAATGATCACAATGAACGCTGCGGAAGTATAACGTACAGGTGATTCCGTCGTGGGTTCCGACGGGTTTGGTTTCGGGTTCATGGAATGTCAGGTGTTTGGACGTTTAGGGTTATACAAATTAACAGTCTCGCAGGAAGATTGAGACAGTTGGTTACGGGATAATGTAGGTCGGTGAAAATCACCGTTCTGATGGCAAAGTAATAAAAATTAAGTCAGAATGACAAATTTTGTCGGAAGAAAAATATAGAATTTGATAAAAATAATAGAATTTCTGGTCCCGAAGAGATGCTGTAAGTAATATTCGATAGGTCAGCGAACAAATTCAAGTTCATTACCATGACCATGCAGCGGGGGTTACATAGCGGATCTGTAGGTTTTCCGAAGGATCAAAGAAGGGACTGTCGCAGTCGAATGTAGGACGTTTGGGACTCATGCAGACCACTTCCTCCAAAGCAGTACAACCGGTGAAGAGGTATTCACCCAACATCTTGTCGTTAGGGGGAAGAACGGCTTTACGCAGCGAGGAACAA
>CAMWZE010000243.1 GCA_947178685.1 uncultured Porphyromonadaceae bacterium | reverse complement strand
CTACCGAGGTGTCAACGGAGGAATACCTCTGCTATACCACCGAGGAGACAGAGAAAATTCAGGTACTAAACAAGGCGAAACAACTTGGGGGCGACACTGAGTCGGCTATCAAGATGCTTGCCAACGAGAGAAGGGAGGGCAGTGTATGATGAAAGTTCTTTATGTCCTATGGGCAATTCTATTCGGTATGATCTTCGGATTAATTGCTCTGTTAACTATCCCTTTACTCCTGCTCTATGTGGGAGTAAAGATAATCGGAGGCTTTGCCTCTAAACTCAATTGAAACAAAAGCGAATGAAACATTTCAAAACAATCATTGTAGTGGTGGCTATGGTTATGCTTTTCGGAGCAAACCGAGCCTCTGCCCAGTGGACAGTCATTGACCCGTCCAATATTGCCCAGAGCATCGTAAATAATTCTAAATCACTTGTGCAGGAGTCTCAGACGGCCACGCACATGGTCAAGAATTTTCAAGAAACCGTGAAAATTTACCAGCAGGCGAAGAAGTATTACGATGCGCTTCAATCGGTGAATAACCTTGTCCGAGATGCACGCAAAGTGCAGCAGACAATCCTGATGCTCGGCAATATTTCGGGATATTATGTCAATAACTTTCAAAAGATGTTGACAGACCCGAACTTCACCAGTGCGGAATTATCGGCAATCGCCTCAGGATATACCCGGATACTTGAAGAGGCCAATGGAGTGCTAAGCGATTTGAAACAGGTTGTAAATATCACTACACTTAGCATGACCGATAAAGATCGAATGGATGTTGTGGACGACTGCTACAAGGAGATGAAACGTCTGAAAAATATGACCGCCTATTATACTAATAAGAATATCTCTGTATCATATCTCCGCGCCAAAAAGAAAGCTGATACTCAACGTGTCATCAATCTATACGGAGATGGTTCTGAAAAATACTGGTAACGCCTATGCTGTGTGCAATAGATTTTGAAAACCTCCATACCGTTCTCCGCTCTCTCTATGATGAGATGATGCCCCTATGTAGTGATATGGCGGGAGTCGCACAAGCGATTGCAGGTCTTGGTGCTTTATTCTATGTGGCAGTGCGTGTATGGCAGTCTCTGGCGAAGGCAGAGCCAATCGAAGTTTTCCCGTTGCTAAGACCCTTTGCCATAGGATTGTGTATCATGTTCTTTCCATCATTGGTGCTTGGTACTATCAATTCGGTAATGCAACCGATAGTTCAGGGTACAGCCTCAATGCTTGAAGGACAAACATTGGATATGCAGCATTACCGAGAGGAAAAGGATAGGCTTGAATATGAAGCGATGATGAATGACCCGTCCACAGCTTACCTTGTCGATGATGCCGAGTTTGACCGTCAGATTGATGAGTTAGGTGTAACGGAAGTTGGCACAGCAGCAGGAATGTATATAGAGCGTGGAATGTATAAAGTCAAGAAAGCAATACAGAACTTCTTCCGCGAATTGTTGGAGATGCTCTTTCAAGCAGCCTCCCTGACTATTGACACTATCAGAACATTCTTCCTCATAGTCTTGGCTATCCTCGGACCGATCGCTTTTGCTTTGTCAGTATGGGACGGCTTCCAATCAACGCTCACCATGTGGATTCAGCGGTATATCCAAACCTACCTATGGCTACCTGTTGCAGATTTGTTCTCTACAATTCTCGCTAAGATCCAGGTTCTGATGCTTCAGAATGATATATCCGAGTTGACCAATAACCCCAATGTAAATCTTGATAGTTCCAATACGTGCTACACGATTTTTATGATAATCGGAATAATCGGTTACTTCACAATTCCCACTGTGGCAGGCTGGATAATTCAGGCCGGTGGAGGCATGGGCGCATATGGTCGTCATATCAATTCTGTTGGTATGCAAAGTGGCTCAGCGGTAGCCGGCGTTACAGGTTCTGTTGCCGGAAATGTCACCGGACGTGCCGGAAAGCTGCTCAAATAACATTAAAACATTGATTAAATGGAATTCAAATCTCTCAAAAACATAGAATCTTCCTTTCGGCAGATTAGGCTTTTCGGCATTGTTTTCGTGAGTCTTTGTGCTGTGGTGGCTGTCGCCGCCGTAGTCATGTCTCTCAATTTTGCAGAAAAGCAACGTGAAAAAATCTATGTCCTTGACAATGGCAAGTCTCTAATGCTTGCCTTGTCGCAGGATATGAATCAGAACCGTCCGGCGGAGGCTCGTGAGCATGTCCGACGCTTCCATGAGTTGTTTTTCACTTTATCGCCTGAAAAATCTGCTATCGACCACAATGTAAGTCGAGCATTGCTGCTTGCGGATAAGAGTGCGTACAACTACTATAAAGATTTTACCGAACAAGGCTACTACAACCGCATCATTGCGGGCAACATCAATCAAGTGCTCAAAGTGGATAGTGTGGTAGTCAATTTCACGAATTATCCTTATGATGTACGCACTTATGCCAGACAGATGATTATTCGTCAGAGTAACATTACTGAACGGTCATTGGTAAGCACTTGTAAGTTGAAAAACTCAGGTCGCTCTGATGATAATCCTAACGGATTCATTATTGAGAATTTTACGGTAATTGAAAACAAAGACATTCAGACTATCAAGAAGTGAAAGTATCGTATCTAAAAAGACAAATCGGATGCCTATATAATAAGGTGTCAAGTCGGAAGGAGGGAGTCCGGGAATATATCCGCCGCAAATGCGATAATATTCCACCGCAGAAACGGTTTAGGATTGTTGCAGTTGCCTTTGTCCTTTTTGCTTTGCTCGCTCTCTTTATCTTCGGAAAATCAATGTATAATATTTATAACGGGGTACATTCGACCCCAGACTTCGGTACGATGAAAAGAATACCGATGCCCTCAAAGGGCAAGACCACTTCTATAAATATATTTTATGGATCTGAGAACATTATGGACTAAACTTACCAGACCGACTACCGAGGCCGAACGGAAGATGCGTATGAAGTATCTTGTTGCCTTTCCTTTGATGTTCATTACGACCGGGATTATTCTATGGATAATCTTCAGTAGTTTCGGAGAGGCAGCCTCCAACAATACCGGTGGTTTCAATCAGAATATGCCGGAACCGGATGCTAAGGAAATTACAGCAGACAAAAGAGATGCTTATGCTTCTGAAAAGGAAGTGACTACGAGTATCGCTGACTCAATTCCACTTGTTGACTCTGTTCCGAATGTTCGTGAAGAGGTTAAGCCGGATATGATTGAGGTGTCTAATCAGGCATATCAGGAAGTACAGGCTTCTCTTGATGAATTTTTCATTCCCGAACCAAATGAATCTGCACAAGTCGCGGAACTTCAGGCACGGATTGATGAGCTTGAGATGCAAAACACAATAGCACAGCAGCAGACTCAACAGCCAAATGAACTCGAACTGATGGAGCAATCGTATAAACTGGCGGCTCAATATCTTGGTAACGGCAATGGTGGTCAACAGGCCATTATTGTCGATGAGCCGGAGAAAGATCGTAAGGTTATGCCTGTCAATCAAGTTAATCGTAATGTTGTATCCTCTCTGAGTGCATCTGCCAATGAGACACGCTCCTTTTCTACTGCGGTCGGAGGGAAAAGGAGCAATTTCAAGAACACCATTTCTGCTTGTGTTGCTACTGACCAATCAATTGCGGACGGACAAAGTGTAAAATTGAGAACGCTTGAACCTATGTGGATTGGTAATTCACTCCTGTCGAAAAACACTATGGTAGTTGGTGCCGCGCGCTTACAGGGTGAACGTCTGGAAATCAAGATTGAGAGTATTGAAGCGTTAGGTTGCATCATGGATGTGGATCTCTCGGTATATGACTCGGACGGTCAAGAGGGTATCAATATTCCTAACTCTCTTGAAGGAGATGCCCTGAAAGAAATCGGTGCCAATATGGGTAGCACCATGGGGAGTTCCATCAACCTGACGACCAATGCGGGGGCACAGCTTGCCTCAGATGCTGTCTCTGATACCCATCTCCGCGC
>CAMWZE010000242.1 GCA_947178685.1 uncultured Porphyromonadaceae bacterium | reverse complement strand
GCCGTAGACACTCCTGAGGAAATTTTCGTAGAACATGACGGTTTCGCCCAGTCGCAAAGCATACCTGTGAGATTGGAAATCATATTATTTACAGCCGATCATATCTCATTATATCCTCCGCCCATAAGCATTGTTATGCCACTGGAGGCTCCGGTGGAAGCTACCACACATCCGCATAAGGCCGACAGACGTCCCAGACTCTGCTTTATATATATACTGGTGAGATGGCTCATGATAAGTGCCCGTATGAGTTGCTCCTCAGATACATTCATATCCTCTGCAAAACTTACAACCGGCATCGTAGCACAGATTCCCTGATTACCACTGCCGGAATTTGACATAACCGCTATTTGTGCTCCACCCATTCGGGCGTCACATGCCGCCGAAGTATAACTCATCATGTGGTCCAAGGGGGAGTTGCCAAACCAACGAATACCCTTTCTACCTATGGTGGCTCCAAGGCAATGTCCATAATCGCCGTTCAACGCAAGCTCTGCCGCCGCCTTATTAAGGTTCTTGGCCTCAAGAATAAAACGGAGTTCATCAAGTGGACTCTCTGTAGCAAAGTCATAGACCATCTTCAGATTCAAGGCAATATCATCGTCTCCCTGAGAATTCCCATCTCGGGCACTTTCCATATTGTCAAGTAAGATATCTTCGTTTGATTGAAGGTATACAAAGCCGGTATGTGATCCGGAGATAACGGCACGGCTCTTATCCCCTTTTTCACCGGTAGCTCTCACATCGATATAAAGATTAGAAGGGGCATCTTCGCACAGACCGATGCTGATTCTATCGGCTGCTATGTAGCCACGACCCTCAACAACGGCATCCGGAGTTACATCCCTCAGCACTTCCAGTCCATATTCCGATTTACCGACCAACGCGCCCAAGGCAACAGCAATCGGCAATCCGATCATTCCTGTGCCCGGAATTCCAACACCCATCGCATTCTTTATGATGTTTCCACTCAGATAGAGTTCGAGTCTTGACGGGAGCTCTCCAAGCAGTTCCTTAGCCTTAGCCACACACAACGCCACAGCCACCGGTTCAGTGCAACCGATTGCCGGCACTACCTCTCTATTCATGAGATCGATAATCTCATCTCTTGTATTCTTATCAAGCATATGTCTTTATTTCATGGTTTTACTTCTACTATAAAGGAAGTTGACCTTGTCTGAGATGATCAAGTCTACGGTCATTCCAACATTTACGACACAACGACATATATCTGTCGTTGCCGCCGATCTCCACTTGTTCTCCTTCTGTTATGATATTGCCCATACCGTCGATCCTGGCATTGACAATAGTTTTACGGCCGCATGAGCAGGTTGATTTTACCTCCTCTATCGAATCGGCTATCTCAAACAGACGTCGTGAGCCTTCAAAGAGTTTCGATTGGAAATCCGTACGCAATCCGAAGCACATGACGTTACATCCGTAATCGTCTACAAGCCTTGCAAGCTGGTCAACCTGGGCTTCAGATAGAAACTGGGCTTCATCAACAAGCATCCATTCCGGCGTCATCCCACCCTCTTCATGCATGCGAGTGACTACTTCGTAAAGGTCCGTGTCATTATAGATCCATTTACAATCTCTCTCTATTCCAATACGGCTGCGTATCACACTGCGTTCTTCCCTGGTGTCTGTGACAGGCTTGAAGCAAAGATAGGCCACACCTCTCTCCTCAAAATTGTATGCAGTAGTGAGGAGTAATGCCGTCTTTGCCGAACCCATCGTACCATATCGGAAATATAATTTTCCTATTCGTTTCATGAAGTCCCTTTATCTTTTTCTTGAAAATTACCGTTAAGGCAGTCGCTTTGATAATCATGAGAGGAGAATGACTTTCAAAATCATATCCGACACTCATAATTCTCAAAAAATTTATCGTAAAGATACTATCTTTTCGCCAATTACCAAAGTTTTATAGAAATTTATTCTGATTGCAGAAACCATCCGTAACCAAGCTTTGTTATATTTACGTAGTTATCATCGGAACAAATATCCACCGAAGACAATTCGCATCCCGACAGGGACAATTTCAAACTTTAATTTTCATCCACTATGAATATTTCAGAAACTATATCAGTTAATCCGGTAAGCAAAACCCTCGGCACACTTAATACGGAGGCTACACTGGAATTTATAAGAAATCATACTGCTTCGGCGGAACGTTCAGCTAAAACTTCCAACAGGCCGGCCGGCAAGATGCTGCTCGCATCTTCTACCCCGGGAGTGGCAAGCTATGGAGTCGCTATACTCCTGCTACGGTTTTTATTTGCTGCTATGTTAATTGTATCAGGAAGCTTTATTCTGTCGGGTGAAATTATGAGTCCTTTTGGTTTTATAGATTCAGTTGCTTTTGCTACCGGCGAAATAATTATTGGTGGAATGCTCGCTCTCGGACTTCTATCTCGGGTAGCTATGTCTATAGCAGTGCTATGCTTCGGATATGCCTCTTTCCTTTCTATTGAGGCCGGAGTGTTTGACCTCCAGTCGCTCCTACTTTGCCTTGGTTCCTCTTTCTTCCTTATAATGGGCACCGGGCGTTTTTCATGCGACTTTCTGATCCGTAAGGCAATCGTGCTTCGCCGTCAGCGTAAAGAGCGCAAACTCCGTCAAGACAGACTTACATACCGCGCATATCGTATTCAGAATATGTAACTTCAAAAAACCCTACCCTTCTGCTAACTAAATCAATTCTTTCACTTCCAGAACAACTCACAGGTAGTCCGACAACATCGGGCTACCTGTTTTTTTATATCTATCCCACTCTTCTCTAAATCACTTTTAAGCAATTCGAAATATGTAGCCACAGGATTCAGCGGCAACTACGCCTCCATGTGGATTTTTACCACAGATATATGAGCTGCCAGTCTATGAGCTGCCAATCATACAATGAAAAAAGCAACCCTATGTTTCAAGGATTGCTTTTTTATTCTTACTATCGACTTTATACCGGCAATTCAGCCGAGTGCAAATAGTCGGGATGTTTTAGTTCTGGTGGGGCTGAACGTTGATAAACTTACGTCCCTCTTTACCGGTTGAGAACACTACAATACCGTCGATAAGAGCGAAGAGAGTGTGGTCTTTACCCATACCTACATTGAGACCGGGATGGTGCTGAGTGCCACGCTGACGCTTCAGGATATTACCGGCTTTGCAGTTTGACCCACCGTAGATTTTCACACCAAGTCGTTTGCTTTCTGATTCGCGGCCGTTCTTAGAACTACCGACACCTTTTTTATGTGCCATATCTGATGAGTTGTTTTTTTACTTTTCAATCGATTTAATCAAAACCTTTGTGAACTGCTGACGATGACCGTTCTTACGGCGATAGCCCTTACGACGTTTTTTCTTGAAAACGATCACTTTCTCACCCTTTACAAGGGGAAGAAGAACCTCACAGTTTACCTTAGCGCCTTCAACGGCAGGCGCACCGACTTTAACATCGCCGTCGGCATCAAGAAGAAGAACTTTGTCGAATGTAACGGCATCGCCCTCTTTTACCTCATCGCCGAGATGGTGGACATAAAGGAATTTTCCTTCTTCAGCTTTGAACTGCTGTCCTTTGATTTCTACAATTGCGTACATTAATATAAAATAATTGAATCTCAATTAAATCCGTTAGGCGGGATAAATAATTCATCCGCTTTTTCAAGCCATGGCGGAATTCGCGACTGCAAAATTAATATTTTTTTTTTTCTTACGCAACTTTTCTATCGAAAAATCAATTGTTTTTGCTCTACAAAGTGTCTAATATGAAGATTATTCACTATCCGAGCATTTTCAGAGGCGTTCCAAGATTATCATATATGACGCGCTGAAGGTCTCTCCTGCCCCTATCGTGTTTACATACTCCCGCTCTGAAAAATCTCCGGTAAACTCTACCCTGTCGGCCCGTCCCCACCATGGCTAGATGCACACAAACGGCGCTTCCGGCGAAGGCGACCACATTCCTACAACCGGAGC
>CAMWZE010000241.1 GCA_947178685.1 uncultured Porphyromonadaceae bacterium | reverse complement strand
GTTTGGAAATATATTAATCTGGTTTGTAGTGATCCCCGTCATCATGATGGCCGGATTGGGTTTATGCCGCAACAGCAGTATGAATGCTATCCGCTCGGTGATGGTGGTAGGCTCGACCGTACTGCTCGGCCTTTCCATCTGGCTCTGCTGCGATTTTCTTAGCCTCCGTGCCGCCGGTGTCGACGACGAGATGCTCTTCACCGGAAGCTGGATGTGGTATGCTCCCCTCAATATCCACCTTGCTGTGGGTGTCGACGGCATCTCGGTGCTCATGCTCCTTCTCTCTTCGGTGATTGTTTTCGCCGGCACTTTCGCTTCCTGGAAAATATCTCCTCTGCCGAAGAACTTCTTCCTCTGGTTTGCTCTTCTGAGCACCGGTGTGTTCGGATTCTTCATCTCCATCGACATCTTCACCATGTTCATGTTCTATGAGGTGGCTCTTATCCCGATGTATCTTCTCATCGGCGTTTGGGGTACAGGTCGTAAGGAGTATTCAGCAATGAAGCTTACCCTCATGCTTATGGGCGGTTCCGCCTTTCTTATGCTCGGCTTGATCGGTATCTACTGGCATGGCACCCCCGACGGAATGCAGCACACATGGAACATCCTTGAGATTGCACAGTATAATTGCATCGATCCCTCCTGGCAGGGGATGCTCTTCTGCTTCACTTTCGTAGGCTTCGGTGTTCTTGGCGCCATGTTCCCGTTCCACACATGGAGTCCTGACGGTCACGCTTGTGCTCCGACTGCTGTGTCAATGCTTCACGCCGGTGTGCTTATGAAGCTCGGTGGCTATGGATGCTTCCGTATCGCCATCTATCTTCTTCCTCAGGCAGCCAATGAGCTGGCTTGGATTTTCATCATTCTTACCGGTATCAGCATCGTGTATGGTGCTTTCTCAGCATGTGTACAGACCGACCTCAAGTATATCAATGCTTACTCATCGGTGTCACACTGCGGTATGGTGCTCTTCGCCATCCTGATGCTTAACACTACAGCAATGACAGGTGCTATCCTTCAGATGCTCTCTCACGGTCTGATGACAGCTCTCTTCTTTGCATTGATCGGTATGATATACGGCCGTACTCACACTCGCGACATCCGTCAGATGGGAGGCCTTATGAAAATTATGCCATATCTCGGTGTGTGCTACATGATCGCCGGTTTCGCTTCTCTCGGTCTTCCGGGTCTTTCCGGTTTCGTAGCTGAGATGACCATCTTCTTCGGTTCGTTCCAGGATGCCGATACCTTCCACCGTTGCTTCGTGATAGCGGCTACATGCTCTATCGTTATCACCGCAGTTTACATCTTGCGTGTGGTAGGTAAGCTCCTTCTCGGTCCCGTGCAGGATAAGCATCATCTCGAGCTCACCGATGCTACCTGGTTTGAGCGTCTTGCTACAGTCACTCTGATTGTCTGCATCGCCGGTATCGGATGTTTCCCCAATTGGATCAACGAGACTATCCAGTTCAGCTTCAAACCTATCATCGCTGCTATTCAGGGTGCGATTTGAAATGAAATGTATTGAATAAATAATCAAGCAATCTAACAATGGACTATTCACAATTTGGATCAATGATTCCCGAACTCATCATACTCGGGATCTTCATGCTGGTCTTTTTATTCGACACATTTTCGAATGAAAAGGGAAAGCGGATCCTCACTCCGCTAACCACCATTCTCTTTTTGCTCGGCACCATCGCCATCTGGATTGTCCCCGCTTCGTGCGAGGAGGTGTTCGGAGGAATGTATATCAATGATAACGCCACCAACGCCATCAAGGCTATCCTTAATGTCGGTGTCTTCATCGTATTCCTGCAAAGTGCCAAGTGGGTCAATAGCGATGAGGTAGCTATCCGTAAAGGGGAATTCTATGAGCTCATACTCGTGACTCTCTTCGGAATGTATCTCATGGTATCAGCCCGCCACTTCCTACTCTTCATCATCGGTCTTGAATCAGCGTCGCTTCCTCTGGCTGCCCTCGTGGCATTCAACAAGCGTCACTATGAGAGCCACGAGGCGGCTATCAAATATATCATGACAGCCGTGTTCTCATCAGCTATCCTGCTTGTAGGTCTCTCATTCGTGTATGCCTTCTCCGGAGGTTCACTCTATTTCTCTGATATTGCCCTCTACATAGGTCAGGGCGAGATGAGCGGTCTGCTGTTGATAGCTCTCGCATTCGTAATCGCCGGTATCGGATTCAAGCTGTCGCTTGTGCCTTTCCATCTTTGGACAGCCGACGTATATGAAGGAGCACCCACTGCCATCACCAGCTATCTCTCTGTTATCTCAAAGGGTTCAGCCGCTTTCGCTTTCTTCGTAATCTTTGTGCAGTGTTTCGGCGCTGTCTACAGCGATGCATGGGAGTGGATGCTGTATGCTGTGATTATCGCAACTATCACTGTGGGCAACCTCTTTGCGATCCGCCAGAAAAATATGAAGCGATTCATGGCTTTCTCTTCAGTTTCACAGGCCGGATATATCATGCTCGGTGCTATGGCGGTCAATGGTCTCGGCCTTGCCTCAATGATGTTCTACATCTTCGTGTATGTGGTCAGCAACCTCGGGGCTTTCGCTGTGATCAGCATAATTGAGGAGCGTAGCGGTAAACTCAGCATGGACGACTACAATGGTCTCCACAAGACCAATCCTTGGCTCTCTTTCGCCATGACTCTTGCGATGTTCTCACTTGCAGGTATTCCTCCCTTTGCAGGATTCTTCAGCAAGTTCCTTATCTTCACATCTGTGGCAAGCAGCAACTCATGGGCTCTATACATGCTCGTGCTTATTGCCCTCATCAACACCATCATTTCTCTCTACTACTATCTCCTTGTAGTGAAAGCTATGTGGATCTCTCCTGATGAGCCGAAGATTGCCTCCTTCGAGACAGAGCGTTGCCAGAAAGTTGGTTTGTGGCTATGTGTTGCCGGTATCGTGTTCTTCGGTATTGTGCCCTACATCTACCAATACTGCTACGATGCGGTTCAGAGCTCACTCGGCTTTCTGACTTTCTTCAACTTTTGAAAATTAACAGACTGAATAAAGAAAAGTGGCGATTCAAATTCCAATTTGAACCGCCACTTTTCTTTATTCTTTTAATCAACTTTACTCTTTAGATTCTGATTTCAAGTGAGCTTTATTTCACCGGTTGCGAGATACCGTCTTTCTTGCAACGTTCCATAATATGCTTTATGCGATTTGGTGTAGACGGGTGAGAGGAGAACATCTGCGACATCCCAGAGGAGGCCGGTTGTGAACCTTCAAGTTCTTCCAGCTTTTCGAAGGCATAGGCCATGGCCCACGGATTCTTTCCGTTTGCTTTCAGAAATTCATAACCATAGTCATCGGCATTGCTCTCCTGTTTCTGTGAATACTTTGCACTCATCATCTTTGACCCGATTTGAGCCAACTGAGAGGATGTTAAGGTGGCTGCGGTAGCGCTTGTGGAGCCAATACCTTCAAGCACGGCCGACTGAAGAAGTGCCTGCTGGAAAGCTTTGCGCGTATCCTTGTGAGCCACATGACCAATCTCATGGCCAATAACTCCGAGCACCTCATCATCAGTCATCTTATCCATAAGGCCAGAATATACGCGTACGCTGCCATCAGCACAGGCGAAAGCATTTATATCCGGGGTGATATATACTTTAAAATTCAGAGGAACTCCATCAACAGAGGTGAGTCCCTGTGTAAGTTTGGCCAGACGTACACTGTATGGACTGTCGGCAGCGGCAACTTTATTCTTCTTGTCCATCTCCTGGATATACTGATGTACATACGACTGAATCTGTGAATCTGATACTGTCGCTGCCTGTAACGCCTGCGCTCCGGCACCCATCAGACCCTGTATGTTGAGATTAGATGTAGAACATCCTCCCAACATAGTTGCAACGGCAACGCCCGCTGACATTATGTATAATTTGATTTTTTTCATAATCCGTTACTTTTTTAATTGATAAGTATGTGTCACAAATTAATTAATATATTCCTTGTCGCCCTCTAAGGCGATCTT
>CAMWZE010000240.1 GCA_947178685.1 uncultured Porphyromonadaceae bacterium | reverse complement strand
GTCCTTCATAATATATGCTGCTGATAGCTCCCTCATTGTCGGTGGCGCCATCATCGTGGATGAAGGATGTGTAGTCGGCATGAGAGGGGAACTGTCCGCCTACGCCATTTGCATCCCATGCGGAATAGTTGCAGTAATAATTTAGTGTATAGTAACCAAGTTGGTCGGCCGTAGTGAAGTAGAGCTCGGGAGATACGCTCGACGGCGGGGTTACGTCAAGATAGTCGTCGCAGGAAGAGAGGCCCGCTGCTGCGGCCATGGCGATAGCTATGTATTTGAGAAATTTCATTGTTTCTGATTGATAAGATTTTGAAGTTGTCTATACCTTCTGTAAAATGTAAGAAGCTATACTTTAGTGTCAACTCCGGATTCCTGCGGATTTCTCAGCCTGTGGGAGGCCGGGAAATCCGGTAGGAATATGTTTGGGTGGGTTGATTTATAAGGAGACTGAAAGTCCGAAAGAGAATGTTCTGGAGAGGGGATATGCTCCACCGGATTTCATCTTCGACACCTCGAGACTCTCGGGGTCGATCACTTTGCTCATCTTGGTCCAGGTGTGGAGATTCTCGACTGAGAAGAAGAGACGGAGATTCTGGATGAAGATTCTCTTCGTGAGATCTTCAGGGAATGTATAACCGATCTGGAGATTCTTGAGTCGGAGATAAGCTCCATTCTGGAGATAACGGGTCTGTGTCTCTCGGTTCTTGTTGGTGAAATAGAGGGGACGTGCATAGTAGGAATCATAATTCTCACCTAAGAGGCTGGAATCATCACGCCAGTAATCAAGATGCTCGTCGAAGAAGAGTGATTCCCAGCGACCACCCACTGTTGCGCCCCAGAAAGCAGCACCTTTACCCTCAGTGCCCTGTCCACCGTAGGCGCTGAAATAGTAGTCGCGCTTACATACACCCTGGAAGAAGGCCGACACATCGAGACCTTTCCATTGAGCGTAGAGATTAAGGCCAATTCTATAGCGGGGAGAACTGTTGCCGATTACACGGAGATCACCATCCTCATAGATTGTGCTCTGCTTGTGAATCTTTCCATCACCGTCAGTGTCGACATACATGATATCGCCTGCCTGCCAGAGACCACCGTCAATTTCACTTTGGTCAATTGTGGCGAGATGTTCATCCATCTCTTCCTGAGTACGGGCGATACCCTTTGTCTCAAGGCCCCAGATCTCGCCGGTGTAGCGTCCTGCTATATATTTCGAGAGGTTGCCCTCACGGTTTGGATAGTCGGTGATCTTGGTGCGGTCGTCAGAGAGATTGAACTTGACATCGTAGTTGAAGTCACCGAGAATCTGACGCCATCCCAACGTGAGCTCCCATCCGCTTGTACGCATGGAGAGGAGGTTCTGCGAGGGAGGTGTTGTGCCGAGGGTAGCGGGGAGTGTCACGCCCGGGCCAACCATATCCTTGTTGTCACGCCAGAAATAGTCGAATGAACCTGTAAGACGGTTCTGGAGTGCTGCGAAGTCAAGACCGATATTGGTGTTACGGATCTTTTCCCAGGTGAGCGATGTGGAGATAAGGCCGGGGAACCATGCAAGGTTTGACTTCTCACCGTCGATGAGCCATGAGCTTGAAGAGGCGCTCAGACCCATAGTGCGGTAAGTGGGATACCAGCTGCTTGTGTTCTGGTTGGCGAGCTGTCCGTAAGAGGCGCGTATCTTAAGAATATCGATATACGGTTTTGCGGAATCAAAGAAATCTTCCTGTGCGATATTCCAACCTGCTGAAGCGGAGGGCGACCAAACCCAGCGGCTGTTTCTGCGGAATCTGGAGCTACCGTCATAACGGAGATTGACCTCCACGAGATAGCGGCTCATGTAGTCGTAGTTGATACGGCCGAAGAAACCTACCGTGCGCCACATCTGATATGCGCCACCCATAGAATAATCAGTCTTGCTGTTGGTGAGGTTGAGCACCGGGAGCATGTTTGTAGTGACATCATTTCGGCTTGCGCTTACATCCCTATCCTTGAAGTTCTCAATCTGAGAACCGAGAAGGAATGTGAAGTTATGCTTCTCGTTAAGCTCAAGATAGTAGTTGGTGAAGATGTTGGCGTTCAGATAGGTTGAACGGTAGGAATATTCACTCACATAGGAAGTTGTGCGTGAATAATATGTCGGGATATGAAGGCTCTCCGGATTCTTTGCATCGTGAGCGTATACCGGGAAGCCATCTTCATGCGTCCAGTTGTTGTTGATTCTGGTATTGAACTCTCCTACGATGTTCCAGTTCTTTATTGGCGTGATTGTCAATTGGAACTGATTGGTCAAGACATCGTTCTGCTCCTTATGGCGACCTCCATTCTCCAGAGCGTCGATATAGTTGAAGTCGGATGCGAGATAACCGTTGGGATCATACTTTGGCGCGATTGAGATGGCTCGACGCATGAGGTTGTCGTAGAAGCCGCCGTTCATCGTTGTGGCACGGTCATAGTCTGTGCGGTTCCAACGGCTTGTAAAGCCAATCTTCAACCACTTGTAGGGCTGTGCATTTAATTTTCCCATCAAAGAGAACCTTTGGAAATCATCTTCACCGTAGCGCATGAAGCCTCCCATATCCATCCAGTTGCCGGAAACGTAGTAGTCTATCTTCTCGTTGCCGCCGGTTATGGCAAGGTTATGTTCCTGAGAGAAGGCTGTCTTACGGTAATATTCATCCATCCAGTCGGTGTTGGCATATACGCCCATCAGTTCGCCCTCACCCCAGATTGAATGTCCATCTTCCCAATGGAATGAATCAGCCACAACATCGCTTTCGCCTGTATAATACAGGCGCACTTTCTCCACATACTCATCATCAAATGTAAATGAGCCGGGAGATGTGTAGCGTTGCACATCGTTAAGATAGTTGACCAAGTGCCAGGAATCCATCTGATTGGCAATCTTAAGAGGATTGCTGAAACGGAAACTGTTGTTGTATCTTACAAGTGTTTTACCTTTGGAGCCGCTCTTGGTGGTGACAAGAATCACACCGAAAGGTGCGCGAGTACCATAGATAGAGGATGCTGCCGCATCTTTAAGCACTGAGATGTTTTCGATATCCTGAGGATTCAATGTATTGAGATCACCCTCCATACCGTCGATTAGGATGAGCGGGCCGCCATTGGAGCCTTCACCGATGGTGCTTGTGCCACGGATATTGATAGCTTTGTTGGCATTGAGCTCACCACCGGAACTTGAGTTGGAGATGTTAAGACCCGGAATTATACCTTGCAGTGCAGTCACAGCATCGGATACGGGACGCTCGGCGATATCTTTTCCTGAAGCAGTGCCGACAGCACCTGTAAGGTTAACTTTCTTCTGCACGGCAAAACCTACAACTACGAGCTCGTCAAGATTGACATCGCTATCTTCAAGCCTGATTGTCATAGGAGCAGTAGTAGCCTTGACTTCCTGAGTCTTGCATCCTACATATGAAATAACCAGAGTCGATCCTTGGGGCACTTTCAAAGTGAATTTACCCTCAATGTCGGTAGCAGCACCGATACTTGTGCCTTTAGCTAAGATCGTAGCACCAATGACCGGCTCATTGTCAGAGCCTATCACTTCACCGGTGACTGTAATCTCTTTTGCTTGAACTGAAGGCAATAACGGTGAGCCTGTTGGCTCCGCCAAAGCGGAATCAACCAGCGTCAATCCTCCAACTACGAGTAGCAGCCTGGCTGCCCATCGTTTGTCCCACGGTTGTTTAGGGTTCATGATGTCGTTTTAATGGTATATTAGATCGTTTGAGTTTTTATGTCATTGTTAATCTGTCAAATGTAGGGATGGCAGAGATAATGACAATGTTTCTAAGCACTTTGTACGGGAGATATGAACCCAATCTGCCGTAACCGGAGGTAACTGCTCTAACATGAGATTATTACTGCTGCATTAACCCTCATTCTCCAGAACTGAATGAGTTTGTCTTCATGGGGCGCTTTATCAAGCGATTACCGCCTATCTCTTTAGGATAGATAGGCGATTTCGGCGGCAAAATTAGTAATTAATTTTATAATAACAAAA
>CAMWZE010000239.1 GCA_947178685.1 uncultured Porphyromonadaceae bacterium | reverse complement strand
ATATAAGCTAAAGCCCCTTCCTGACCGGTTAGGCAGGAAGGGGCTTTAGCTTATATTGAGTGAACGACATTACATTCCCGGATCACCGGGGGCTTCGGCTCTCAGATTGGCCAGAGCCTCGCTGTCTTTTACGTGGCAACCCCACAGTCCGTAGTAGAGCATGAAGAGCTCACACACAAGTGCTATCGACCAGGTCCATTGCCATCCGCCGATGCTGTCGGCCATCAATGCCTGAAGCAAGGGAAATACCGCACCTCCGAACACTCCCATCATGAAGATGCCTGAAGCCTTCGATGTGTATTTCGAGAGTCCCGCCACTGCCAGAGTGAAGATGCAACCCCACATCACGGAATGTAGCAGACCTACCGAAACGAGTATCCAGAGATTGTCGAGCACCATTGCCACCAGCACCAATACAGTCGCTATCGAGGTGACGGAGATCAGCAGTTTGCGCGGTGGAATCTTCGGGAAGAAGGAGAATACGAGCCGGCCTACCATCATTCCTCCCCAATAGAGGGTGGCCAGAAGGGCCGGGATGCCGAGGTTGAGACCTGCTATCTCAATATTCTCAAGACCGAAGAAGGAGAGCTTATGGCCCGATTCTATCATCTGCATGGCATGGAGGTTGACATTCACACCCACCGAAACCTCTGTGCCGACATAGAAGAATATCGCTACCACGCCAAGCGCGAGATGCCGGAAGCTCCATACGCTTCTCGGCAATTTCTCTCCCGATTCGCTGCGCGTGCCCTTTATGTCGGGAAGATGAAGCCGTGAGGTGATGCCGGTCACCATCAGTATGATGGCTCCGATTATAAGGAAGGGCACCATGAGCTGTCCGGGCATCACCGCCTCCATAGCCACACCGGCAAAGATCACTCCTGTCACGAAGAATGGCGCTATGGTGGTGCCTATGGAGTTGATGGCGCAGACTATGTTCATGCGTTGCACCGGCTTCGTGCCCGGCAGATCGTAGGCGGCTATGTAGGGATTGATCACCACCTGCAGAATCGCCGCCGAGGTGCCCATCAGGAATGATCCGAGCAGGAATACGAAATATCCCCATGGCACAAGGTCTTCTCCTAACGTTACTCCTGCCACACCCCAGCGTGTGGCTATGAACGATGAGAGTGAATAGAGCGCGAGACCGCCGATCATTATGAGCAGCGCACGCAGTAGGGTGGTCTTGTATCCACGGCTGTCGATCCACTTTCCTCCTAACGAACTGTTGACAAGATATCCCAAGAAAAAGAAGAAGGATATCATGGTGGTCAGTGTGTTGCGGAGGGCATGGGCATTGGAGAGGAACGCAACTTTCAGAGGTCCCTGAAACTGACCGTTGACAGTAGTCAGGAAGCCTACCACGAAATAAATAAAAGTCAGGACCACGAAGGGTCCTAACTTATTGGCTTTATGATCTGCTGTCATAGGCGTGTCAGATAATGGTTTCCAATGTTGCCATGGCTCCCTTCTCCTTGATCTCTTTCACAAACTTGAGATAGAGATCGGTGAAAGCCTTCGAATCCTTGAGTCCGGCGCCCGCGAAGGCAGGTATCTCGAGGAAATCAAGGGGATTGTCGGAGGCGAGGGCCTTCTCAACCGTGGCATCCATCCATGGCTCAGCCACCTCGAATTTCTCCCCCTTGTCGTCGGTGTGATATTTCAGATAGTCGTAGTATGCGGCGAACAGATAGGCCACACGGGTCATATCCTTGTTATCCTTCACCATCTTCGCGAGATTGGGAATGATATACACGGGGAATTTGGAGAGTCCGTCGAAGCAGAGACGAGCCACCTGATCGCTGACTGAGCTATTGCTGAATCGCTCTATCAGAGTCTGTTTATATTCGTCAAGATCGGTGTTACCCGGTGCCGGCACGTAAGGGGTGATGTCGATATCCATGAAGTCTTTCACAAACTTCCTGATTCTGCTGTCTTTCATCGCCTCGTCTACCTTACGGTAGCCGCTCAGGAAAGAGGGATAGGAAAGAAGTGTGTGGGAAGCGTTGAGGAGCGACAGCTTCATATTCTCATAGGGAGCCACATCGTCGGTAAACTCTACGCCTACTTCCTCCCATTTGGGGCGTCCGTTGGCGAAGTTGTCTTCCACTACCCACTGTATAAAGTCTTCACAATAAACGGGTGCCTTGTCTTCGGTGCCGTTCTTGATGTTGAGACGTTCAATATCCGCCGGGGTGGTGGCCGGAGTGATACGGTCTACCATAGAATTGGGGAATGTTACATTCTCTTCGGCCCATTTCGCAAGCGTCGGATCCTGTGCCTCGAAGAAGGACATGAAGGCCTTCCTGGCAGTGTTGCCGTTGTGCTGGAGATTGTCGCAGGTGAGTATCGTAACCTTTCCGGCACCGGCATCACGCCTCCGGCGCAATCCCTCTGCCACATAGCCGAATACCGTCTCGGGCGAGGCCGGATTGGCGATATCTTTTTTCACTGCCTCATTGGAGAGATCGAATTCGCCTGACACCTTGTCGATATTGTATCCACCCTCCGTGATGGTGAGCGACACTATCTTGGTGGAGGGGTCGGCTATCTTCTCAGTCACCTTCTCCGGCTCCTTCTGTGCCCAGATCACCTCTTTCAAGGATCCGATCTCATAAGTCTCATCTTTTCCGTCGCGTCCGCACACCGTGAGTGTGTACACGCCATCCTGGTTCTTGAGAGCCTTGTAGAGTCTCTCGTCAGAAGGGAGAAGCATGGCGCCTGTTATAGCCCATTCCTTCTGAGAGGGATCAAGCTTAAGCAGAGCGTCGGTGTAGAATTCCTCATGTGCGCGATGAAAATTACCTACGCCGATATGAAGGATTCCACTCGTTGTGTTGTCGCGGTTGTAACCAACCGGCTTTACTTTCGCATTTTCCATATTAATTTCTGATTAGGTTTTAAAAGTGGTTGTATATTTGGGTTTGATGTATATTTTATGTGTGTGTTATGCACTGAGGTTTTTGTTTGTGAGAATTCTATCTTGAGTTTGGAGATGAATTCGGGAGTTGGGAGTAATGTGTGCCAATTTATGAGATTATTGTATTTACGATTATTGCATCCGGGATGCGATTATTGATTCGGTGCTTACTTATGAGTGTGAGACATAGGTGTTGTACCGTAATATATGCCATACGATGTTGGCATATATACGGTAAAACACGGGAATGACCAAAAAGATTGATTATAAACCTTTTTTAACCTTAAATAATTAGCTATCGGAGCGACTGTATGGTGGCTTTAAGGGAATCTCGCTGAGCCTGCGACGTGCCGAACTCAATCTGGCGAACGATCCCCTCTTTGTCGACTACTATTGTCATGGGATATCCTTTCCCTGTCTTCGTAGGCCAAAGCAAAAATTGACGGTCGCCTACAAAGTGAATCCAATTGAATCCGGCTTTCTCCAAGGCCGGACGGGCTGTGGCGGCATCTTCCCATGTGGAGGAGAAGAACATAACATCTGGCATCTCGTTTTTCCATTCCGATAATTCCGGCATCTCGGCACGACAAGGCCTGCAACTTACCTGCCATAGATTCAACACCATCGGTTTGCCGACACAGTCGGCGTTTGTCCATACCTTGCCGTCAATGTCGGTCTGTGTGAATTCCGGAAATTTATCACCTGTTTTGATTAATGTGGCGGCTCTTGCAAGACTGTCGATAGTCTCGATATCTTTCTGGCGACTTAGAAGATAGTCGGCAATCGGTATGGAATCTTTGCATATGGCTGTGGCTATATGCTCCGGGGTGAGAAGCGAGTCAAGGCTTATTCCCTGCACGAAATACTCATCAGATAAATCTATGGGATAGTTTTTTTTGACACCCTTGAGGCCTTTGGGATACTTATCAAAGAAATATCCTTGTATAACGTAGAGGTGCTTTCTTTTGGATAGGGATTTTGTAGCGGTAGCCTCGTTTTCAGATTTTGACTGAGGCGTGGAAGAGGTATTGGCAGGCATGTAAAGCGGCGCAAGAAGCGATGCGAGGATAAAAAGGGTAGTGGTTGCTTTCATATCGTTCCGATTT
>CAMWZE010000238.1 GCA_947178685.1 uncultured Porphyromonadaceae bacterium | reverse complement strand
GAATTATTTGAGTTTACGAGTTTCATGGCCCGTAGACGTTATTTAAATGCAAAATTACGAAAGTTTTGTTAAAAAACTAAATTTTCAAAAGAAAATATTAGATGTTATACAACATTTTTTCTTGTTTCGTTAATGACAGATGAAAGAAACAGGATGGCAGGATATGTTTTGAATGAGGTCGTGTTGTAGTTAACAATTTAATAATTAGTAAGATGTCCTTAGATGTGGGCGTTTGAATAATATTAATGTTTAAAACTCATACCCTTTGTGGCTGTATTCGCGTAAGGTGTCTGATTCTTGTGAAAAGAGGGTATTTATGAGTGTCCGGATAACGAGGTCTCTTTTGTATTTGTTTCTTTTCTGCTTTCGATTGGTTCTTTTATGAAAGCTGGAAACTGTATTGGAGGGTTGTGGATATGGGTGTAAAACAGTGAGGGATTTGGAGATTAAATTTGAATAAATTTAAATAAATTTTTTTAATCATCTATTCAATAATTTAAATGGTAAGTTTGAGAGTGATTATATGGAAGAAGAGTGAAACAATTGAAAAAATACCTGAAATTATTTTGTAAATTACGATTTTGATTATACTTTTGTTGTGACTTGAAATTTATAGCCATGATTTATGTTTATAAACGAAAGTTAAATGTCGCGCTTTCCTCACGCTTTCCTCACGCTTCAGAGTGCCTTGGAGTGGTTTCTTCAGGGATTTCTCTGTGTATATTGTTAAACTTAATATCAGAAACTCTTTTTCTTTTATACGGATTCTCCTCGGTTTTCTAACTTAACTATGGGACAAATAAAAAAACTATCATGGGCATTAATGGCCCTTTGGATGATGTCGTCTTGCTCCGGCAAAGTGGCGACTGTGCAATATCAGACGCCCGGTATTGCCGGACAGACAATTAATGCGCGTGTCGGTAATAATCTCGTGGGTCGTGTCACAGTAGACGGAGTGCCTCGTCAGGGAGTGGTGGTAAGCGATGGAGTTAATGTAATTGCTACCGACGACAAAGGAGAATATCGGATGCACACCACCGGGCGGCAACATGTCTTCATCTCTGTGCCGGCCGACTGTGAGATACCCACGGCCAACGGTCTTCCCCGAATCTATCACAATCTCAATTTTAGCGACAGCACCATCATACAGCGTGATTTTGCACTGTCCTCGTCTCCTAAAAAGACTGTATGGACCCTCTTCACTATGGCTGATCCGCAGATTGGCACCGAAAAAGATCTGGCGGAATATAGGGAGATGCTTCCCCGTATGGCTGAATTTACCTCCACACTGCCGGGGGCTGTCTATGGAATTGGTTTGGGTGATCTTGTCTGGAATACACCTAAATATTTCAGTACATATGCCGCTACCATCCCTGATGTCAGTGTGCCGGTGTTTTCCGTAATCGGCAATCATGATCATAATGAGAATGTGAAGAACGACACGGATAGCGACCGTGAGTTCCGGGATGCTCTCGGGCCGACTTACTATTCCGTAAATATAGGCGACTGCCATCTCATAGTCCTTGACGATATCCTGTATAGTGGCATCAAAAATCGTAATGATTACTCCGCCACACTCACCGATGCACAACTTGAATGGCTTAAGAAAGACCTCAGCTATGTTGACCATGACAAAACTCTCATCATTGGGCTGCACATACCCACACAAAGACGTAATGCCCCGGGACATCTTTCCAATAATCAAGCTCTTTATGATATTGTGAAGGACTATAACGATGTTCAGATTCTCTCAGGTCACACACATTATCATTTTACCACTACAATAGCCGACAACATCACCGAGACCACTTTTGCATCGGCAATGGGGGCTTTCTGGTATCCTCTCTGCAACGATGGCTCACCACGTGGATACGGTGCCCTTGAGTTTGACGGAAATCGTCTGGTCAATAAATATTTCGTAGGCGACGGTTGCGACCGTAATTATCAGATGAAACTATATCTGCCGGAAGATGCAGTGCTTTGGAATCCTGAAAAAAATCCCGGTGATCCTTATGATAAGATTCTTGCAAATATTTTTTGCTGGCATGAAGACTGGAAGGTTGAGGTGAAGGAGGATGATGGAGAGTGGATGGCGCTTTCGGAGGACGCTCGGTTGATCCCCTCACAGAATGGAGGGAAATGTTGGGATCCCGATGTGCGTAAATGTCTTGTAGATGGTGTGATTCCTGCCAACCATAAGGGTTCTGCTCCGGCACACAAGAACGACCACATGTTTCTGTATACTCCAAAAGCTGGCTGGAAAAGCGTGATGTTCCGTGCTACCGATAGCTTCGGCAACTCTTATACAGAGACACTTCATAACAAATAGACCGGCACTTACGGTGGGTTAAATAAAATAATCCATTATTTTTGCAAAAAAATCCTGTGTGTAATTCATTTCCATTTTCTATCTTTGCGGAGAGTAGACCTGACCTCATTATTATATAAATCTACATCCGATACAAATGATACATTACTGGAAAAAAGGATTGCTTGCTGCCACCGGCCTGATGATGGGCACTATGGCATTTGCAGCTCATCTTACACCCGCACAAGTGGACGCAAAGTGTGACTCTTTGATGGCTCTTCTGACCATTGACGAGAAGATATCTCTTATGATGAACGACTCTCCCGCCATTGACCGTTTGGGGATTCCCAAATACGACTGGTGGAATGAGGCGCTTCATGGAGTGGGCCGTTGTGGTTTGGCTACAGTGTTTCCTCAGGCGATCGGCATGGCAGCCACCTGGGATGACGAAGCTCTTCAATCAACATTCGATATGGTGAGTGATGAGGCCCGTGCAAAATATAATCATTATCGCGCCAACGACAGCTACGAGCGCTATCAGGGACTTACCTTCTGGACTCCCAACGTGAATATTTTCCGCGACCCCCGCTGGGGACGCGGACAGGAGACTTATGGTGAGGACCCCTATCTGGCGGCCAGAATGGGAAGTGCCGTCGTGCGTGGCCTGCAAGGGCCCGACCCCGATGCAATGAAAGTGATGGCTTGCGCAAAGCATTATGCAGTGCATAGCGGTCCGGAGTGGAACCGTCACACTTTTGATGCGGAGGGGATAGATTATGCTGACCTTAACGATACCTACCTTCCGGCTTTCAAGGCTCTCGTAGATGCCGGAGTCGGACAGGTGATGTGTGCTTACAACCGCTACGAAGGGGAGCCGTGTTGTGGGAGCGACCGACTTCTGCAGCAGATATTACGCGACCAATGGGGATACAAAGGACTCGTGGTGAGCGACTGTGGTGCCATTGATGATTTCTATCAGGGCTGGGGACATAAGACACACCCCGATGCAGCTTCCGCTGTAAGTGATGCTGTGATATCAGGCACCGATCTGGAGTGTGGCAGTTCCTACAGATCGTTGAAGGAGGCTTTTGAAAAAGGTCTTATTGATGAAGCTACGATTGACAGAAGTGTGCGCAGGGTGCTTCACGGGCGTATTGCTCTTGGTGAACTACTACCGTCGCCTACGGATGAACGTGCGCAGATATCTCTTGATGTAGTCGATTCTCCGCGTCACCGTCAGGCTGCTCTCGACATGGCACGTAAATCAATGACTCTCCTGAAAAATAATGGTATCCTTCCTCTTAAACATGGCACTAAAGTCACGGTGATGGGTCCCAACGCCGTTGACTCAACCATGATGTGGGGCAACTACAACGGTTTCCCTTCTCACACAGTCACTATTCTGGAGGGACTGCAGAAGAAAAACGGAGTGGCCGGAGCCCCCTATGTAGCCGGATGCGCACATATCGAGTCATTGGATTATAATCCGCTTGATGTAATCTCTGATGTGGTGATCTTCGTGGGTGGCATATCCCCTAAGTTTGAGGGGGAGGAGATGACAGAGAGCTACGAGGGATTTCAACGAGGCGATCGGGAGATTATCGAGCTTCCCAAGGTGCAGCGTGAGTTCCTGCGACGGCTAAAGAAAGATGGTAAGAAGATTGTGTTTGTCAACTGTTCCGGTTCGGCAATAGGTCTTGAAGAGGAGGCTCCGCTATGCGACGCCATAC
>CAMWZE010000237.1 GCA_947178685.1 uncultured Porphyromonadaceae bacterium | reverse complement strand
CTCATGCACCGGGTGGCCAACTCCGACGCACCTTCAAGGTCTCCTTTGAGAAGCACAATACCCCCTACCTTCAGGCTATCGGTATAATACTCAAGCCGGCCCAGCGACTCCTCATCGGCCTTGGCATAGACTGTAGGCATAAAACATTGGCCCACCCGCTCCATCAGAGTCATCTCCGAAAGAAGCGAGTCGGCCATATGTAATGCGTATGTCGTAAGGTCGGCCTCCGCAGCCGATTCCTCCAGAACGGTCTGCGCGGAGCTATCAGCGCCATCTCCACACTTCGATCCGGCCGCTCTCCCGCATGAGAGCGACACCACGAGCAACATTGCCGGAAAGATGACGCGCAACAGTGTCACAGCTCTTCGTTTACATTCACAACGAAGCGCGGATTAAGATCCGGAGCCACCGGCAGTCCGAGCTCCCGCTGATGCTCATACCAACGGAGCATCGGCGCAGCCACCTCCACCTCGTCGGTCCATACAAGACGGTGATTGGCAAGACTGCGCATGTCGTCGTTACCCTCAGCGGCATAATTGATGGTGCCGAAGAGATACAGCTTATCCGGATCCATCTCCTCACCATCGATTATCACCCTCTGCAGGTTGCGGTCTTTGTCGGTCACTACCCTGACATTTCCGCTGATACCCTCGCCACCCTTACGGGCTGCCACACGAAGGGTCTCTATTATATCGGAGCCTTTCAGCTCTATGAGCACGAAATGATTGGAGAAGGGATAGGTGGAGAGTATCTGTCCCTCCGTTATGTTGCCGGCCGGCATATCCTGACGTATCCCTCCTACATTCATAAGCGACATATCCACACGGCCTATATCCATACCGGCAGCCCGCAAAGAATCGACCTTATGGTTAAGATATTCGTGGGTGATGTCGGCCGTAAGATTTGCGAATCCGCCGGTGCGTCCGCTGCTGTCGAGATTGTAGCGTGAAAGTCCGATCACACGATTCTCTGCCGAATCCACGGCAAGACGGTAAGGCTCGATATGGGCTATCATCTTGATGTCAAGCTGATCGGCCGGGAAACGATCGGTGACGGGGATAAGCTCGTAGGCAATATCCTCTCCCGACACCCTCTTCCCTTTTCCGAGACGATCGAGATCTACGGTCATCTTACCTACATAGCGGCCATACTTGCCGGTCTGCCCCACCCTTACATTGCGACCCTCCGCATTGGGAATAAGCGAGGGGTGAATCTCCGGATGGGCAGGGTCGATCAAAGTGTGTGAATGGGCTCCGATCACAAGGTCGATGTCGGTGCTCGCGGCAATCACCTCGGGATCTATCGACTTGTCGGTCTCCTTCTCGTGGCTTGTATGGGTAACGGCCACCACAAGGTCACACTTCTCGTCGCGCTTCAAATGGGCCGCCACTTCATTGGCCACGGGGATGATATCCTTAAAATTGACATCTATGTTTTTCGCAGAGATAAGACTCTCGGGATCGACGTTCAGACCGAAGAAACCGATTTTCTTTCCCCCTACTTTCTTGATGACATAAGGTTTGAAATAGCCGTCGAGCAACGTCCCGGAGAAATCATAGTTGGCCGAGAGTCGGTCAGCCTTCACATCCTTATATTTCTCCGCAAGGTCTGCCATTCCGTTGTCAAACTCATGGTTGCCGAGAATGCGTATGTCATACCCCATCATATTGAAGAGCGGATACTCCACATCGCCACGGAAATACTTAAAGAAAAGCGAACCCTGCACCATGTCGCCGGCATCCACCAGCAGCACGTTCTTTTCAGCCTTACGCACGGAATCGATCACAGCTTTACGCTGCAACACACCTCCCACTCCATTCTTGTCGGGCATGATGGCTGAGTGCGTGTCGTTGGTGTGCAGGATCACGAGTTTCTCAGCAAGAGCCTCAGGGGAGAAATACAGGGCGGCGAGTCCCAGGATAGAGACCGCCGCCTTATTAAAAATTAAATCCTTTATTCTCATATCGAGAGTTAAGAGAGTTCAGTAGTTTTAACCGATGAGGTTCTCTCCGGTCATCTCCTCAGGCTGAGGAAGATCCATGATGTGGAGCAGAGAGGGTGCAACGTCGGCAAGACGACCATCTTTCACCTTGGCATCCTTATCGCCTACATAGATGAAAGGTACAGGATTGAGTGAATGAGCGGTGTTGGGAGTGCCGTCTTCGTTAAGTGCATGGTCGGCATTGCCATGGTCGGCTATGATGATGGTGCCGTAGCCGTGTGCCTTGGCAGCCTCAACCACCTTCTCCACACATTTGTCGAGGGTAGCAACAGCCTTCTGGATAGCCTCGTAGACACCGGTGTGGCCCACCATATCGCCATTGGCGAAGTTAACCACGATGAAATCATATTTCTCTGAATCGATAGCGGCCACAAGCTTTTCGGTCACTTCCGGTGCGCTCATCTCCGGCTGAAGATCGTAGGTGGCAACTTTCGGAGAAGCCACAAGGATACGGTCCTCACCCTCAAACGGAGCCTCACGACCGCCGTTGAAGAAGAATGTGACATGCGCATATTTCTCGGTCTCGGCTATATGAAGCTGCTTCTTACCTTTGCCTGAAAGATACTCTGCGAGCGTCATCTTCACATCTGCTTTCGGGAAGATAATATGCACACCCTTGAATGAATCGTCGTAGGGAGTCATGCAGTAATACTGCAGGTCGGGTATCGGGTTCATACCGTCTTCAGTGTGCTGGGTGAGCACAGTGGTGAGCTCCTTCGCACGGTCGTTGCGGTAGTTGAAGAATATCACGACATGGCCGGCACCGATACGCCCGTCGACACGGTCGTTGACGATAGGCTTGAGGAACTCGTCGGTAACACCCTCGGCATATGACTCCTCTACGGCAGAAATCACGTCGTCGGTGTGCTTACCCTCGCCGTAAACAAGCATATTGTAAGCCTCTTTGAGACGCTCCCAACGGTGGTCGCGGTCCATTGCGTAATAACGTCCCACTACAGATGCGATCTCGCCGGCGCTCTTCTTGCAGTGGTCTTTCACCTCCTTAAGGAAGCCTGCTCCGCTCTTCGGGTCGGTGTCGCGGCCGTCCATGAAGCAGTGGAGATACACTCTCTGCAAGTCGTATGCCTTGGCGGTGTCGCAAAGGGCATAGAGATGGTCAAGGCTTGAGTGAACGCCGCCCGAGGAGGTCAGGCCCATGAAATGGATGGGCACATTGTGTTTTGCCGCATACTCGAATGCACTTTTGATTTCGGGATTCTGAGAGAATGAACCATCCTTGATGGCACGGTTGATCTTCACGAGGTCCTGATAAACCACACGGCCGCCACCGATGTTGAGGTGTCCCACCTCTGAATTGCCCATCTGTCCGTCGGGCAGACCTACGTTCTCGCCGCTGGCCTGAAGCTTGGAATGGGGATATTCAGCCACGAGGCTGTCGATATAGGGGGTCGGAGTGTTGAAGATGGCATCGTCCTTACCATGGTCGCCGATGCCGTATCCGTCGAGGATAATCAGTAATGCTTTATTTGACATAGATATATGTTTGTTATGTTTTTCTTTTCGTTTTTTGGGCTTCCGGATTTTCCTAAAGAATCCAATTGCAAAAGTACTCATTTTTTTCCAAAAACGAGTCATTACGTCTGCTAATATTATATAAAAAAGTGTCAATTACATCACTTCCGCGAAGAAGCGCAAGCCCATTGACACAAAAAAGCGTCATCCGTAATGCAGGACAACGCTTTTTTAATACTTGCGATGGTGAGGCCGCTATTACTTCGCGTTCTTCTTGACGTAACGCTCCTTGATACGGGCCTTCTTGCCGGTGAGGTTGCGGAGGTAGTAAAGCTTCGCACGACGCACCTTACCATACTTGTTGACTGTGATTGACTCGATGAAGGGAGACTCGATCGGGAAAATTCTCTCAACGCCAATGCCGTCGGAGATCTTGCGTACAGTGAAACGCTTCTTGTCGCCCTGACCGTTGATACGGATCACAACGCCGCGATACTGCTGGATACGCTCCTTGTTGCCCTCTTTGATACGATAAGACACTGTGATAGTGTCGCCGGGACCAAAC
>CAMWZE010000236.1 GCA_947178685.1 uncultured Porphyromonadaceae bacterium | reverse complement strand
TATTTCAACAATGCCTCAAAGGGGGACGGCCACTCGAAGATAACTTCCGGATTCAATAGGATAAAAGTGGGATGCTGCGACCGTTGGGATCTGGTGTGCGGAGGGCTTAACTTCGGATTTGTCACCACGCCCGGCACTTCATCGGCTGCTTCGCCCGACATGGGAAAGTCAATGGAGATAGGTTGGCTCAACATTATCGGAGTGGAGAGAAGATTACCGCAAAACTGGCGATTGTCGCTCGGCGTAGGTATCGACTGGAGAAACTATCGCTCCACAAGCGGACTCGTATTCGGCACAGAGGATCGTCATGTGAACTTTTCCGATGAGGAGATAGAGGGTTATCGATTTTCACGCATAAAGATTTTCAGCCTGCAGTTTCCACTGCTCATGACCAAGAAATTTAAAAAACGCTCCGGTCTGAGCCCTTCCGTAAGTTTCGGTCCTGTTTTCAACCTTAATCCACACGGTTCGGTAAAGACCTCATGGAAAGATGAGAAGGGAAAGAACAGATACATATCGACCGACAAAATCGGACAACGGAAATTCACGATTGACCTTTACGGGCAGCTTACACTCAGCGATATGGGAGTATACGTAAGATACACCCCTTACAAGATCCTTACCGGAGCGGGAGCCCCTGATTACCGATCATTGTCCGTGGGCGTCATCCTATTCCCGTGACGAGGTGTGGCGGAGCTGCCAGAAAGCCACGGCCGAGGCTGCCGCCACATTGAGGGAGTCGACTCCGCCGGCCATGGGAATCCGGGCCACATAGTCGCAAGAGGTGATCACTTCAGACCTCAGTCCGTCGCCCTCTGTGCCGAGCACTATCGCGAGTCTATCCTCGGCACATAACTGAGGATCATCAATAGACACTGAATTATCGCTGAGAGCCATGGCCACAGTCTTGAAACCATATTCATGCAGAGATGTAAGGGGACCTCTTATCCACGTCCAGGGCACTTGAAAGATAGTTCCCATCGACACCCTTACGGCACGTCGGTTGAGCGGATCGCACGATTCCGGAGTGAGTAGCACTCCATCCACACCCAAAGCGGCGGCCGAACGGAAGATGGCTCCGATGTTGGTGGTGTCGACCACTCCATCAATCACAGCCACACGATGTGCGTTGCTGCAGATATCCTCCACGGTGGGGAGAGCGCGGCGTTTCATGGCACACAACACTCCGCGTGTAAGCTTATATCCGGTGAGAGCGGTGAGCAGTTCCCGCGAACCTGTGTAGACATCAATATCAGGAAACTCGCGTACTATGAAAGCGGCATCGCCCGATATGTGACGCTCCTCGCAGAGCATGGAGAGTGGACGGTAGCCGGCGTTTATTGCCACCCGTATCACTTTCGGACTTTCGGCAATGAAGATGCCGTTTTCTTCATCAAGACGGTTGCGAAGCTGGGCTTCGGTGAGCGACACGTATTGGGAAAGACCCGGATGGTCGAGAGAATCGATATGTATTATCGGCATGGGATTGGTTGTGACTTTAGAATAATATTACTTCATAGAAAACGCATATCAGGGTGGAGTTAGTGTGTAATAAAAGGAAGCGCGGTCAGAGCTATAATCAGCTCTGACCGCGTTAACCGTTTTATATTACGTTATCTCTTTGCGACAACGTTGTGTATTGTCATTATTTCTTTGCCAGGATGAGGGCTGAATAGGGTGCTAACGTTATCTTGCCACCCTTGGATGAACCAAGACCTTCGGCAGGGGAGATCTTGCCATCTTTGGCCACAATCATCCAGTTGCCTTTCGGCACTGTCACTGTCTGCTCTTTCGATGCGCCGTTGAACACCACCTTGATCTCCTCCCATTCATCGCCGTTGGCATGGTTCTTGAGCGAGTAGGAAATAAGGTTGGGAGTCTTCGATGAGTCGATATTGTCAAACTTCAAATTCTTTGCGATATCCTCGGCAGTGGTCATTCGGAAAGCGGGGTGACTCTTGCGCAGCTCTATCAGGCCCTTGTAATAATCAAACTGGTCGCGGTATTTCGCTTTGTTGTTCCAGTCGATTGCATTGATTGAGTCAGGACTCTTGTAAGAGTTGTGTACGCCCTGCTTGTCGCGGAACACCTCCTCGCCGGCAAACATGAAGGGAGTGCCCTGTGAAGTGAACACGATGGTCTGGGCGAGTTTGGCGGCATCAAGCATGTTCTGCTCAGGCTCACCCTCCATCGACTTGCGCAGCTTGTCGGTAAGAGTAAGGTCGTCGTGGCAGGAGACGTAGTTCACCACCATCTCGGGCGACTTAGCGTATGGGAACTTTGAATTGTTACCCTTGGAGTAGTCAACCTGCGGATGGGCGGTAGCGGCTACAATACCGATCTTGACAGTCTCCTCATTACCCGGTTTGCCGGTGGCGAATCCACGGTCGGCGGCGTTGGTGTAATGACCTTTCACGGCATCGCGGAGGTCGTCGGAGAAAACAGCGATATCAGTCATCTTGCTCACGTTCTCTTTGAGAGCGCGGCGGTCAACGGCCAAGGGGGAATCGCCGGCTGTCCAGCCTTCTCCATAAACGAAAATGGAGGGGTTGAGTTTCTTGAGCTCCGCAGCCACCTCGTTCATCGTGTCGATATCATGAATGGCCATAAGGTCGAAACGGAAACCGTCGATATGATATTCATCGGCCCAGTATTTGGTGGAGTTGATGATATAGTCACGCATCTGCTGAAGGTCGGAGGCCGTCTCGTTGCCGCAACCGGAAGCGTCGGAATATTTACCGTCGTCCCAATGGCGGTGGTAGTAACCCGGAGCCGTGAGCTCGAAGTTGGAGTCGTCGTTCTGTGCTGTATGATTATACACCACGTCCATGATCACGCCGATTCCTGCATCATGCAGAGCCTTTACCATCTCCTTCATCTCCTTCACGCGAGTGGCGGGATCAGAGGGATTTGTGGAGTAGGAACCCTCCGGGGCATTATAGTTAAGCGGATCATATCCCCAGTTGTATGTATTGTTCTGGAGATTCATCTCATCCACAGAGTTATAGTCGTAAGAGGGGAGGATGTGAACGTGGGTCACGCCCAATTCCTTGAGATGGTCGATGCCGGTTTTGGCGCCAAGCGGTGTTCGGGTGCCCTCCTCAGTGAGAGCGAGAAACTTACCTTTGTTGGCGATGCCGGATGAGGGATCCATCGACATGTCGCGATGATGCATCTCATATACAATTACATCGCTGAAATTCTTCACTTCCGGACCCTTGTCGGAGGCCCAGCCGTCAGGATTCGTAGTGGCGAAGTCGATGATTGCGGCACGGCTGCCGTTGACACCGACGGCCTTCGCCCATACGCCGGGGGTCTCCTGTTTCCACTGGCCGTCCCATTTTATCTGGAAAGTATAGAACTTTCCGTAGAGCTTCTGCGGCACAGAGGCAGTCCATGTGCCTGTGGCGGCATCAAATTTCATAGGGAGAGTCTCGTAAGGGGAGCCGGTGTGACCATTGTCGTAAAGGTTTACGCGGGCTTCCTGAGCTTTGGGGCTCCAGAGACGGAAATGCGTGCCTGAGTTGTCGACGGTAAGTTCAAGGTCGTCGCCATTGTATGTAGGGTAGGAGAGGAACTGAGAGTCGAAGCTGCTTTGTGCTGCAACTGTCGAGGTGTTGATTGTCATTGCTCCGGCGGTCATTAATGCGGCGGTGACAAGTGAGGGTAAAATTCCGGGTTTCATGTAAAAAATCGTGTTTCTTTTCAGATTAAGCATGTAAGAACTTCTGAAGCATAAGAATGTACTTCAAGGAATGTATTGCAAAAGGGTGTGCAGAAGCCACGGACCGGCTTCCTGTACATCAGTATAACGTATAAAACGGGCTAATTATACACGATTAACACAAATTATTGAAAATAATTGTTTTTCAACAATTGTGTCGAAGTGATGAGGTCGCTTCGAAGGTTGTGAAAATTCTTATAGACCTGCAATTCCGGGAGGTTCATGTTATTCAATTTCATATTGTGAATGTTATTCAATTTCATGGTGTGAATGAAAAATGTTATATTTGCAAAAAATAAGTATATTATGGGAGATAGT
>CAMWZE010000235.1 GCA_947178685.1 uncultured Porphyromonadaceae bacterium | reverse complement strand
TTGCTTAGCAAAAAAGATGTTTTCAGAATCACTCATATTATATTAAAATTTCATTAACTTTTCATTTATAAATATCTCATGGAGCGACTCTGTTTTTTCGTTCATGCCAATCTCAATATCCATTTTCTCAAATGATGGTTTTGGTAGCTTCGAACATCGGATTATTTGCTCAAAAAGGAAATACACCGATTCTTAAAATATTCCAACTATAAACAATATAGCTTATGAACAAATTACTATCTCTGATACTTCTATTTTTCATTCCATTATTGGTATCTGCACAAACCTCCGGCACAGTTGTACGGGGTGAGATGTATACATCGGATGGAAAACCAATAGTGGGTGGAGAGGTGGCATTTCTCCGGAGCGACAGTATAGCGGCGGCGGCAATCACCAATCCAAAAGGAAAATTTGAGATAAGAGATCTCCCGACAGGTGATTACATCTGTCAGATGTCGGCATATGGCTATAAGGATAAAGTTGAACCTATAAGTGTGAGAGGCTCAAAACTTGACCTTCCACGTGTAATCCTTCAGAAAGATTCAGCCTCGATGTTGGGTGAATTGACTGTCACTGCCGACCAAAGTCTACGCACCAAGGATATGGCCGGAATGACTGTCTACCAGTTGTCTTCAAGAGCGAAACAGGAGAATGACGCATATACAGCCCTTCAGGAGATACCCAGACTAAGGGTTAACTCTGTTGAGAAAAAAATAGAGCTTGATAATGGCTCATCTCCCCTCATACTCATAGACGGTGTGTATAAACCGGGCTACCTGAATGTGTTGAGGCCCGAGATGATAGAATCGGTTGAAGTAATCGACAACCCTCCCGCACGCTACCGCGCAAATAGCACTGTCAGCTCCGTATTGAATATAAAACTTAAGAGTCGGAGTAAAATCAATCCCTATCTGAATGGTAACTTGGGTGCTAATCTGATGCCCAATCTTAAATTCGGTGTTGAAAATCTGAATGCCGAAGTTGGAAATTCCAGCTCCTCTCTTTCAATAACAGGACAGCATTTCTTTATGAATAATGTCAAGAATGAGAGTTTCAGTCAAGACAAGACTCCGGGCCAGAACAGAAACATCCGGGATGACTATAAATCAAAGATGAATATGTTTTATGGAGCCATCAATGCCGACAAAATATTCAATAGTAAGAATTATATGGCATTAAACGTTGTGTATATCGGTCAGCCTTCGAAGACAAAGGGCACGCTCACCGGTTTTATGGAAGATCCTCTCTCGAAAGAAGAAATTTCAATCACCGGAACCACCCGTACAAATAATACTTACAATAATCTCCAGTCGCAGCTTTATTATAAACATAATTTCTCCGAATCCCAACTCATTGAGGCAATCGGGTATTATACATTTTCCAAATCCGGATCCGATGCCTTTCGCAATGAGATAAGTGAATGGAATCCATATGAGCTAAAAATGGATTTTGACAATAAGAGTCATAACGGAGGTTTGGAAATTGACTACACACTCTCTTTTAATAATGTCGGCACGTTGAATGCCGGCTCAAAAACCGATTATTCAAAGATATTGATAGACGATCTCTTAGATGAATTTCCGGTGTATGATTACAGAGAATTCAAGGAGTATATTTATATTGGTTTAAATAACAACAGCCTGCAACACAAATTCAACTATAATTTATCGTTGGGGTCAAACATTGTTGCCATAGATGCCGATGGCTCGAAAAACACCTATGTCGATTTCGTGCCATCAGTCTCTCTTGGTTATAGATTCTCACCGGTGCATTATATCAGTTTCAGGTATTACCGAAACCGCACGATGCCGACACCGGGACAGCTCAATCCAAGAAATACCTCGACAGATGAATTTACAATAAGAGTGGGTAATCCGGAGCTGAAGCCCAGCCATATGGATGTCTTCAATCTGGGATATATTTTTACAAAAAACAAATGGAGAATTTCTCCATATCTGCAGTATTATCATGTCTCAGACCAGATAACCGCCACAGGAAGTCTTGATGACGATATCTATACAAGTACATACAAAAACTGCAATCATCTTGATGGCTATCAGGGAGGTGTTACGATTAACTATAATGCGTCGTTCGGCTTTTTGGGTGGGACGTTGGGCTATATAAAAACGTCTATCCCAGATATGTCTTTCGATGGAAATGCAATAATTGCCAATATAAATGGAAATCTGTGGTATAAACAGTTTTCCATGTATTTTCAAGTCGGATATCATCCGGCCACATACACATATTCGAGTGTATCAAAGACAAGAAATTCTCTTTCCAGTTATCTTAACTTCTCATGGAGAATCAACAATCATTGGAGTGCAAACGTAGGAGCCGAATCGTTTTTGTTCCCCTCAATGAGAGATAAGACATGGATAAAGAATGGAGACTATGAGTCATATTCCACTTATCTTCAGAAAGGAGTGCATCCGAAGATCACACTTGGGGTAAGCTATAGCTTCTCCAACAAGGTGAAGTTCAACTACCGCCAGAAGAAGTATTTCAACTCGAGGGAGACAGGCTTGAACGATATAAAGGCAAAGTAAACCTCCAAAAAGAACTCACAGGTTCCAGTTGAGTTTGTCGCGGAGAATGGTCGCGAAGTTGGAATCTTTTTTCCGCACGAGGAGAGTGCTGAAATCGGCACGGCGGATCAAGACCCTCTCACCGGCCGGCAAAGGATAGCTCTCGCCGTCAAGACTCAGCCGGAACTCATCCGTGCGGCTGTCGATCTTCAGTTCCAATTCCGAGTCTCCCCCGATGACCAACGGACGCACCGTCAAGGTATGGGGAGCAACGGCCACGAGCGACATACAGTCGATGGTAGGCTCCAGGATAGGGCCGCCGGCGGAAAGATTATAGGCCGTGCTCCCCGTCGGGGTCGACACGACAAAACCGTCAGCACGGTAATCGGCAAGATAATTGCCGTTTACGCGAGCCTGCACCGTAATCATCGAAGCACACTCCTCTTTAAGCAACGACACATCATTGAGGGCATAAGGCCACACCTTATCGGGCAGATCGCGACTCTCCACATGCAGAAGCATCCTGCGCTCTATGGCCACATCACCACGGCATATCTTCCCGATCATATCCTCAACCTCATCCATGCCACACCCGGCAAGAAAACCGAGGTGACCCGTATTTACCCCTAAAATGGGAATCTCCCGGCGTCCTACCCAACGGGCGGCTCGCAAGAAAGTGCCATCACCGCCTATGCTTATCACAAGCGACGTGTCTTCCGGCACCCATATGGCAGACTCAGCTCCATGCATGTCAACCTGCTCTCCGGCAAGATAGTTATAGAGCTTTGGATGCACCGATACCTTGAACCCGGCATCGCGCATAAACGAAAAAAGCCGGGCAAGCTCCTCAAGATAGGAGGCTTGCCTGCGGCTTCCATATATGGCTATGCGATTATCCATTATTTTGTATATAAGTTTTTTATACGTTCAGGAGCACCTGAAGGGCCATAAGACGCTCGGCCGCGATGTTGGCGGCTTCCATAGTCGATCCTGATCCATGAGCATCGACCACCCGATAGTCATAGCGCTCAAGACTACGCACGGTGGAGGTGGGATCGGAGTTCCTTACCCTAAGCGTCACCTTCAGGTGGCCGTCTGCATCGGGGGCCGTGAGCAGATCCACAAGATGAGTGTCGCTGTCTTCAACGGCACGGGCCAGACTGCTCGCACTGTATTCTTCCGGACTACACTCAATGGTTATGACGCTGCAGTCATCGCGGGGGGCGATCATCCTTCCGAGACCCTCGAGAAGAGAGGTCTGGTCAATGACCCCAAGCGAGACACCGTCCTCGCTAACACCCACTTCGTGACGGGGAGTGTCGAGCAGACGCGGGAGCACCTCCAGAAGAGGCATGTCTGCCTCGATGCAACGCACCGGACGGCTCTCTGCCACAGTTTTCCCCGGGGATAATATCTCTCTTGCTGTCATATTTTGTTCCTTTCCTTAAATTTTCCGGAATCGCTCCCGGAGGTTAAATCCAGATTGTTCTGAACCTCGCTACGTTTCTACTTTGCCAAGTTCAGAGTGTCTCTGAGCTGAGT